>DAONES010000001.1:0-5784 GCA_035403205.1 Methanothrix sp.
CGGACACATCTTCAGGGATCTGGTGCAGTCCGGCTTTGAGAAGATCGTCCAGCCACAAGATGCAGAGAGGTTCACCAGGACAACGGTGGCCATTCTCACCTGGATTGTGCTCACCTCTCTGCTCATAACCTTGGTCGCCCCGTTCACCAACTGGATGACCATTTGATCTTTTTTTTCGGCACGTTAGTTTTATGCATGTGAAGATAAATCAGAATAAAATGGCAACAATGGCAATTGTCGGCAGGTAAGGTAGCGGTATGAGAATAAGCGCGATTTGGCGTTCAGCGGCTCTAATGGTCCTGGCAGTCCTGCTGGCAATGGCTGGCACTGCCCAATCGTCTGAGATCGCTGATCTCTATTCCAGCATAGAATCTGCGGATGTTACTGTGCAGGGAAATGTATCCGGCATGGACTTAAGGCTGGATCTGATCGATAATGGAAAAGATGGACTGGTGCTCGCCAGCCGGAATCTGACGCTCGATGGTGCCGGGACGTGGGTAGTCAGTTGGCCGGAGCTGGATGTCGAGAAGGGCAGCTATGATGTCTGCGCGCGTCTGAGGAATAACGGGACTCTCGTCTCCGAAAAATGTCGCAATTTCTATTACGGCGGAGTGGAGCCGATAAGGTTTGATGTGCGCGATTTTCGTGCCGACTCAAGGGGCATGCACCTTGCCATCAGCGCCAGTGATCCCACCATTGTGGATATCTATTACATGCTCATCGATGGGAACAAGGCTGCTTATGTCACCAGAGAGCAGGTGGTAGCCATCTCGGGAAGCTTTGCCATGCCGGTCACCAGGGACTATGCCTGGAAGCAGATCCTGGATAGCGGGCACCAGTATGCTGGGCGGGTGAAGATAGTTGAGCTGAATCACAATCTGTCAAGATCCTTCATGAATTCATTCACGGCAATAGAAGACGCCAAGATCACCGAGACCTACCAGGATGAGACCGGAGCCAGCGCCACAGTCATGGGCAACTCTCGCGTTCCATTCAAGGGAACCCTGCGTTTTATTCTGTCTCAAAACGGCACCGTTCTCAATATAACCGAGAAGGCGACTCCGGTGCTTCTCACCGGTGACGATGAGACGGTGGAGATTGCCTGGAATGAGACTCTTGATCCGGGAATCTATCAGCTGCGCACAGTATTGTTTGGCCAGGTCGGCGATGTTATGGATTTGGAGGAGAATGTGATAGAAGCCAAGCCGCTGGTGAGGAGCAATACTACTGATACGGAAAAGAAGGCAAGCTTTCCAGCCGATGCCTGCGCATTAGCTCTGATCACAGTCGTTCTTCTTCGAAGAAGGAGATGAATATTATGCAAAAAGAACTTGTAAGCATCATCTGCATACTTGAGCTGCTGGCGATTTTTATGCCGGCCATATCTGCAGAAGAAAGTTTGAATGCGACAGCAAATGCAACGCTAAATCAGACTCTGAATGCGACAGCAAATGTTGTAGCTAATACTACATCCAATCTCACCGAAGCTCTTCCGTCACAAGACACCACTGCTGCGATAGCCGTGGATAAGGCAGCCCAGACGGCGCAAAATGCTTCCTCTGCTGCTCAGAATGGCATTGGAAATGCCTCGTCTTCCAGCAAGGTCCTTAGGGCAGGCTTCGAGAAGACCAAGCCACTGAATGATTTGGATGTTTACGGCAACAAGTCGACATACAATATACCATTCAGCACATCCCAGGGCGCTCCATTCGAGGTGAACCAGCGCCTGGGAAATGTATCTCAGTTCACATATAACACTCAGTACAAGCCCATATACAATATCAGCCAGTACTCAAGAAACAAACCCACTTATGAGATCCCGGCTTCAGTCTCATCCAAACCGACCTACAGCATAACCAACTATCCGGTGATCAAGGCTGCAAATAGCATACCTTGATAAAAAGGAATAATGCTAAAAGGTTCCGGTTTGAGTTTAATGAAAATGAGGATCCTCGAAAGGAAGGCTCTCAGATCCTGCTATCTGGATTCCTTTCAGAGGAACTTTTGAATTTTTGCCGCCAACGCTGGCTTGGGATAGGCTCCTACCAGCTTATCGATGAGTTTGCCATTCTTGAAGACCATCAGAGTAGGAATCGCTGAGATTCGGTACTTGTTGGCGGTTGCCATATTCTCATCGACGTTCAGCTTGCCGAAGACTACTTTTCCCTTCATCTCCTTCGCGAGCTGCTCGATAATCGGACCGATGGAGCGACAGGGACCGCACCACTCCGCCCAGCAGTCTAGAATGAAGATAGGATACTGGCTGGCAGCGGCGTCAATAGTGGCGTCGGTGATTTTTATAGGCACATCCGGCAGCTCTACAGACGGCTTTGCGGGTGCGGCCAAATCTTTTTTCATCTGCTCCATTTTCTTTTTCTTTATCTCTTCCAACTCGTCCATTGCTCAATCCTCCAGTCTTTCTTTAGCCTTGACTATCAGGGATTTGAAGTGGCCCAGATCTACGGGCATGATCTCAAAGGGCAGAAGTGTGAAATCGAAGAACTCCAGCAACTCTTCCTCGCGTGCCTGCGCATCTTTCAGGGTATCAAGGTAAACTGAGCCCCGAAAAGATCCCATATGCATCCTCGCCTCCTCCGATCCCCAGTTAAGGCGGCGGAAGATGTCCTTCCAGGCATCCAGCCAGCCCGGGGAGAGGTAGAAGAAGAGTCCATCCCTGGCCTTCGTCTCCATCCCCTTGCGGGTAATGAATGCGTCCACGCAATTCTGGCATTCTATGAGCGACGCATGATAAGGCTTCAGGATATCATCTATATGAGGATGGCACTGGCCGTATGCTACTATTATGCCCTCATCTTCTCTCTTCTGGCATTCCTTCAACTCCGCTGCCAGAGCCCCTTTGAGGTCGTCATAGTCCACATGCAGGCCTGCTCCCAGGTAGCGGGTATCAAAGGCAAATCCCAGCTCCGCGCGAAGAGCTTCAATCTCCTTTTCGAAGATGCCGCAGGCAATTACCGTATACATAGGCAAAATCTCATTATGGAAGCTATAGGATATATCTGTGATCCTTCGAGTGGGGATTCAAGATGACGACTGTGCAGCCAAATCGCAAGAGGACAATGGATGATCTTCTGCTCATAAAAAGTAATCAGATATATACGAACTAATTAGGATATAAAATGGATAACATCCGATAGTTATGAAAAGTTCATAACTTTTCATAAAAAATCTTAAATAGAAAATGAGCAAAATTCATATTGGAAACCAATTCCACTGGCGAACTCTACAGTGATGCATATCGTTAGGAACATCAGACGCAAAGGTAACTTCAGGGGAGTAAACTTGTTCAATACAGAACGCAAGAATGAGAAAGGGGAAATTGAGATAGCAATTTGCCCGCTATGCGGCCTGCGCGTAGAATTCATGGGCGCTCCGATGGTCAGATGCTATTCGACCGGGGAGACATACGAAATAAATGAAGTAAGATGGATGGAGAAGTCAAAGGTTCCGGAAGGGATCGGATACGATGTGGAAAATATAAGAGGAAATGACATCGTTCATGATTACCTGCCCAATGCATACGAGCAGACCGATGAGATTGAAGCTTAGAATTTTTACTTAATGGAAAACTATTTTTGCCAAACGATTAACTGATAGTTTCAACTCTAAATATATCCAAAAAAAGATAAGCTCTTGGCACAAGGGACGACTATTCACATGTATCGAGAAGGCCCTTCTTCTTTCCGCCCCTCTTATCGCCAAGCTTGATTGGATCTACCTTCGCTTCAGGCTCTCCTTTCTTCTCTTTCTTTTCTTCGTGGTGTGTCAAATTACAACCCCTATTTGTTATAACAGCTGATTGTAATTATAACTTGCGGTTAGAAATAAAAAGATACAAATACTGTGAATTATATTTCTATAAAAAAACTGGGGGTTTAGCCGTTCTTCTGGTTCTTCTGCTCCAGAATGCAGGTTGGATCCTCCGCCAGCATGTCCCCATGATAATAGTAAGCCTTCTGGCGGCATCCTCCGCACAGATCCAGGTAATCGCATGCTCCGCAGGCGCCTTTGAGCCTGGACTTGATGTCCCGCAGAGATTGCAGCTCCGCGGTCGGATGATCAATCCATATATCCCGGAAGCTCCTCTCCCGCACGTTGCCCACCACCACCTGAGGCATGAAATGGCAGGGATGCACATCGCCCCGGTGATTGATGTTGGCAACCTTCACTCCCGTAGAGCAGCCGCCGGCGTTGAGCAGCAGCTTTTTCACGTTCTCGCTCCTGGGATCGCCCTTTAGTAGCTCCAGCAGATAGGCTCCGTCCATCGGCGAGTCGGTTGTCAGTATCTCGATGTCTTCCCCTTTCAGCTCCTCTGCCGCCTCGGCAAGCAAACGGATGATGCTGCGCCTTTGCTCAGGCGTCACATCCCTGGAGGTAATATCTGCTCCCCGGCCTGTGGGGACGAGGTGATAGAGGCAGAACCTGGGGATCTTCTCCTGCAACGCCAGATTGAGCAGAGCGGGAACATCCTGCCAGTTGTCTGCGGTAAGCGTGATTCTCAGGCCGGTCTTCAGGCCGGCATCACGGGCGTTCTTGAGGCCCTTCAGTGCCCGGGCATGCGCTCCAACAACGCCACGGAAGGCATCATGGGTCCTAGCGGAGGCCGCATCCAGGCTGACGCCCACGTATCTGATCTTAGCCTCAGCGAGAAGGCCAGCCACCTCTGGGGTGATGAGAGTTCCATTGGTGGAGATGACTGTGCGCAGGCCCACCTCGCGGGCATGAAATGCCAGGGCATAGAAATTGCGGCTGAGAAGTGGCTCTCCTCCGGTGAAGATGAGGATTGGAATCTTCATTTCTGCCAGCTCATCGACCAGGCGTATGCCCTCTTCCAAAGAAAGCTCCTCGCGAACGTCCCGGCTGGCATCCATGTAGCAGTGCTGGCAGGCCAGATTGCAGTGCGCAGTCAAATTCCACATGACCACCGGCTTTGACTGAGCCGAGAACCTGAGCAGATCCGGCGGCAGATTCTGGCACGACTGGGATGCTCTCAGCGCCTCCCAGACTGTAGCCTGATCTGCCAGGGCTTTAGAGAATATTATCATTTTATCGGGCCAACTCCCTTAAAACGGCAAGCATAGCAACAAATGTGAATACTTCCGGCATTACATCCGCTTCCACTCCCAGCCGTGTGAGCTCCTCCTTGGTGGGCTTGCCTATAGCGGCCACCGTGCCGACAGCAAGCGCTTGGCGAAGCTCCTCTTCCCGGCCCATCGCCGCCGCCCTTTCGATCAAGAAGCGGGCAGTAGACGAGCTGGTGAAGGCGAAGATGTCCACGCTGCGGGCCCTTGCTATGAGATCATCCAGCCTGGGATCGCCGGAGGGCACAACCTCGTAAAGAGGAATATCATCGACAAGAATTCCCGCCGCCTTCAGGCCATCGGACAGATACCGGCTGCCCTGAGAGCTGCGCAGGAAGAGTATGCTCCGGCACCTATTGCGAAGAAGCTTCTCCATTCCCTGCGAGCTGTACTCCTGTGGCATTGCCGCTGTAAGACCATGAGCGGCCAGAGCCTGAGCCGTCTTTGGACCGATGGCCACAAGCATCTTGCTGGCCAGAGCCTGGCGAATGTCCGGGCTTTGCAGGGCCATATTCACCCCATTGGCGCTGGTAAAGGCCACGCATTCCGCTCTGCCTAGCCGCTCCAGTAGATCCGAAGGCAAGGGCTTTTTGGCCAGAGCAATTGCAGGAGCGGAGATCGGCGAAAATCCATAGCTTTCCGCAAGAGCAGCCGACTCCTTTTGCTGAGCAGAAGGCCTGAGAAT
>DAONES010000001.1:5884-61284 GCA_035403205.1 Methanothrix sp.
CATAGCTTTCCGCAAGAGCAGCCGACTCCTTTTGCTGAGCAGAAGGCCTGAGAATGGCAATCTTCTTTTTGGCCAATTTGGAAGCAAGAGTGACCACCTCGCCCACCACCAGTATGGCCGGAGACTCTATTCCTTCCTCCTTGGCCTTCCTGGCGATGTCGCCTAAAGTTGACGAGATCATCCTTTGCTCAGGCCAGCCACCTTTCTCCACCATCGCCGCCGGAGTGCCGGGCGGCTTTCCGGCTGCGATCAGGGCGGCAGCGTTCTGCTCCAGGCGGGAGACGCCCATCAAAACGACCAGCGTTCCACCCAGGGCTGCTATGGCCGACCAGTCCAGCGGAGTCTCCTTTCCCGGCTCCTCGTGGCCGGTGACGATGGTAAGCGATGAGGCCACGCCCCTGTGGGTCACGGGGATACCGGCGAGCGCTGGCGCGGCAATGGAAGAGGTCACGCCCGGCACAACCTCAAAGGGAATTCCTTTCTCGATCAGTGCCAGAGCTTCCTCTCCGCCTCTGCCAAAGAGGTAGGGGTCTCCCCCCTTCAGGCGCACTACGGTGTTTCCCGCCTGCGCCTTTTCTATGAGAAGACGGTTGATCCCTTCCTGATTCAGCTTATGCCGGCCGGCATTCTTTCCCACATCGATCAATTCCGCCCGGACTCCATCCAGCATCCTCGGGTCAAGCAGCCGGTCAAACAACACCACATCCGCCTCCCCAAGTAGCCTTTTCGCCTTCAGGGTCATGAGCTCCGGGTCGCCAGGGCCGGCTCCCACCAGATAAACCTTACCGCATGCCAAATTCCTTCACCGCCTCATCTACCAACTCTCTGCCACCCATGTTCATGAGCCTCTGCCCCATGTCCTCAGCTCTCCTCAGAGGGTCTTCCTGCAAAGAGATCTTTTCATCCAGCCGCACAAACCTCTTGCCATCCAGGGAGAGGACCTCTGCCAGGACGCGGGCCTGGCCGCCGGAGACCGTCGCATGAACTGCCATGGGCACCACACAGCCGCCGCCCACCGTCTCCAGGATTCTGCGCTCGATCATGGTCTCAGTTCGGGTGGCTGCATCGTCAAGCATTCGAGAATAGCATTCCGCCTGCGATCCTTTCCTGGCCACGACGATTATGGTTCCCTGGTTTGCCGAGGGAACGAACATCTCATCGTCCAGCCGCACATAATCCTCATCCAGCCCCATTCTCTCCAGGCCTGCTTTGGCTAGGAGGATGGCATCATAGCTTCCTTCATGCAGCTTGCGCATTCTTGTCTGAAGGTTGCCCCGCAGATTGGTGACAATCAGATCGGGCCGGACCCGGCGAAGCTGCGCTGTGCGGCGCATGCTGGAGGTGCCAACGGTCGCTCCTTCTTTCAGCTCCTCCAGCCCCTTTATCGACCGGTCCCGGCAGAGCATGATATCACAGGGCGAGTCGCGCTTGAGGATGGCTGAGATGACCAGCTCAAGAGGCCTCTTTGTGGGCAGATCCTTCATGCTGTGCACTGCCAGGTCGATCTCTCCCTTCAGCATCCGCTCGTCTATCTCCGCCACGAAGACGCCGAAGCCGGTGAGCTGGTGCAGAGGCTTGTCCAGGAAGACGTCTCCGCTGGTCTTGACTAAAATTAATTCGGTCTCTATGCCAATAGATGAGAGGCCTTTTTGAACTATTTCGGTCTGGCGCAATGCCAGAGGGCTGCCCCGGCTGCCCACGGTCAGCTTTTTAGACAGGTGCGAGCCGCCTCCAGGGTGGTTTCTATGACTTGTGGGCTGTGAGCCGCTGATATGAAATCAGTCTCATACTGGCTGGGGGTGAGGAAGATCCCTTCACTGAGCATGCGGCGGAAGAAGGCCAGGTAGCTGTTCTTGTCGCATTTCAGTGCCTGGGCATAATCACGGGGCTCTTCTCCGAAGAATAACTTGAACATCGAGGCTATGCCCACCACGTGATAGCCTATTCCCAGGTCGTCCACGATCTCCTGAAGGCCCTTCCTCATCTGCATTCCTGTGGCATTTAGCTTGTCAAGGGTCTTTTCCTTCTCCAGGATATCGAGGGTGGCCATGCCGCAGGCGAGGGAGACGGGACTGCCGTTGAAGGTTCCTGCCTGGTAGATGCCTCCGCCTGGTGCGACCTGCTCCATCAGATCGCGCCTGCCTCCGAAGACGCCCACCGGAAAGCCTCCGCCGATGATCTTGCCCAGAGTGGTAAGGTCGGGCTTGACACCAAAAAGCTCCTGCGCCCCGCCCATGGAGAGTCTGAATCCGGTTATGACCTCGTCGAAGATCAGCAAGACATCGTGCTCCCTGGTTAGTCTGCGGACGCCTTCAAGGTATCCTGGCAGCGGCAGAACGGGGCCGATGTTGCCCAGGACCGGTTCCATGATCAGACAGGCTATTTGTCCGGGGTAGCTGGATAGAACCTTCTCCAGGGCGGCCAGGTCGTTGTAGGGCACCTGCAGAGTGTTCTTGGCAGTGTCTGCCGGAACGCCCTTTGAATCGGGAATGCTCAGAGTTGTCGCTCCCGAGCCGGCCTTCACAAGAACGCTATCATGAGCCCCGTGAAATCCCCCCTCGATCTTGATGATCTTATCGCGACCGGTAGCGCCGCGAGCGACGCGGATTGCCGCCATTGTGGCCTCGGTCCCGGTGCTCACGAAGCGGAGCATCTCCATGCTAGGGTAGAGGCTGCTTATTCTCCTCGCCGCCGCGACCTCAAGCAGAGATGGAGTTCCATAGAGCCAGCCGCGGGACATCTGATCCGCAGCGGCGCTGGCGATGGCAGGGTGGCTATGGCCTAGGATCATGGGCCCGTATGCCAGACAGTAATCGATATACCGATTTCCGTCCGCGTCCCAGAGATAGGGGCCATCTGCCCGGGCAGTGTAGAAGGGGCAGGGGGAGATGGCGCGCACGGGGCTGGATACGCCGCCTGGCATCAGCTTTTTGGCGCAATTAAAGAGCCTGATGGATGAATCAATTTGCATGAGAAGAGATACCCTGCGGCGCAGATTAATCAAACTTGCGAGCCAGCGCATCATTTGTATTCTTTATAAATCGTCATATACAGGGGCCCATCCAGCTAACGGCAGGTTGCTACTATTATTATTTACGAAAAGTATATATAATATCAACTACATCCTTAACTATATTAGTATTATATGTTTGTAATGCAAATTAAAGCAAACGAAGAGGCATGTTGGACGGGCGGCTAAGCAATAAAATAAGAAATATGTTAAAAGGGATGGCACGAGGGATGGCACGAATTATAACGCTGCACCCTTCCACCCCGCCTCTTCGATTTTTTTGATGACCATGCGAAGCGGCAGACCGGTTTCGCTGGCGATTTTCCGGCAGTCTTCATACTCGGGCTTGATGCCTAAAAGCTCGCCATCAAGGCGGCTCTCCTTCACCTGTGCCCTGTAGACTCTGCCGCTGATATCGACCTGAATTTCCCTTTGCACCCGAGCCGCCACCAGCCGGTGAATGCTGGGAAAGATGCGTACCCCCAAAGATCCCGTCTCCCTGATCATTACTCTGGAGAGGTGCTGCATATCCTCGCTCCGGGAGATCGCCCGGATCACTGATCCCGCCCGCCCCTTCTTCATCAGGGCGGGCAGGACGGATACATCCAGGGCACCGGCCTGCATGAGCTGCTCAATCAGATGGCCCAGAACCTCTCCTGTCACATCATCCACGTTGGTCTCCAGCTGCACAATCTGGTCACCATGCCCCCCGTGCATCATTCCTTCATCGGGAGCGGGAAGGGTCTCCGCGATCATGGACCTCAGGACATTGGGCAGGACCAGCTCTCTCCTGCCGGCTCCATAGCCCACCTTCTCCGCCCGGATCGGGGGAATGCTGCTGACAAACTCATCGACCAGAACGGCAAGCAACGCCGCGCCAGTGGGTGTGAGCAGCTCCTCCTCGACCGGGCCGCCCTTCCAGGGCATATCGTGGGTGCGCAGTATCTCCGTTGCCGCAGGCCCGGGCACAGAGAGAAGGCCGTGCGCCGTTGAGACATAGCCTCCGCCCACAGAGACCGGCCTGGATAGAACGCGCTGCACAGAGAAGCTGTGCCTCGCTGCGCAGGATCCGGCGATGTCCGCCAGTGCGTCCAGTGCACCGATCTCATGAAAGTGGGCCTGTTGCGCGGCCACGCCATGCACCCTGCCTTCAGCCTCTGCCAGGATATCAAGAGCAGAGAGGGCGTCTTCCAGGGCTTTTCCCTGCAAGCTGGAGTTCTTGAGGATGCTCACGGCTTCGCTCAAGGAATGAAACCTGTGGTCGGAGATGACTCGCGCCCGGCAGGACATGATATGGCTCTTCTCCTGAGTTGTGACCTCCAGACGGCAGCCGACGGACTCGACTGCTTTGCAGACGGCATCATGATCCGCCCCCAGGTCGAGAAGAGATGCCATGATCATATCGCCGGAAGCGCCAGCCGCAGGATCGAAGAGAAGGACTTTCATGGCTGGATGGCTTGCCTGCGATCTTAAATAAGGATTGGCTTCGGCAGAGGTCAGAGACCGTCTGCCCAATCAGCTATGGCAGCTATTTCTGCACAAGCTCCGCCAGCCTCTTTGCCACAGCATCCGCATGCCCTTTGACTGAGACCTTCTTCCAGACGTAGGCGACCTTTCCCAGGGGATCGATGAGAAAGGTTGACCTGACTGCGCCATAGCTCTCTTTTCCGTACATCTTCTTGAGAGCCCAGGCCCCGTAGGCTTCGGTTACCCTGTGGTCTTGATCGCTGGCCAGCGTAACCATAAGGCCGTGCTTATCGGCAAACTTTCTATGGCTTGCCGGGGAGTCGCGACTGACTCCCAGGACGGCAGCGCCCAGATCCTGAAGGTGAGGAAGGGCAGCAGAGAAATCCACTGCTTCCCTGGTGCAGCCGCTGGTGTTGTCCCGAGGATAGAAGTAAAGGACCAGCCACCGGTCCAGATAGTCTTTCAAACAGATTTCCTGCTCATCTGCGCCTGGCAGACAGAATAGGGGAGCCGCATCACCAATCTCGACCATATCTTGCTCACTAATTTGCCAATTGTCGGACAGAGATAAAATCTCTTCGACGACCTGAGAGAGGCAATGCATAGCTTCGTTTGAAAGGCTCCTGTTCATGCCGAAGAAATCAGGCGATCCTGTAAATCCTCATCTGGCCATTATCGAATTCCTTCGAGAATCCATCTATGCTGTCGCCATTGATCATCTTGGTATAGATGGTTTCCTTTTTCAGGTTCGACTTAATATCGAATCTGCCGGAGGGCTGGTCTTTCGGAATCTTCACATAGTCGCTGAAATGATCGCCTGCTGCCATCAATACTGCAAAAAACTTGCCCAAATCATCTGCCATCACAAGCGAATAAGTTGCTCGATATTTGGCTGCGATTTGCTTAGCAGATGTCGCATTCTCTGATAAGAAGAAATCCGCTACATCCTTGACCTTTTCATCAGATTCATAGGGATACCACAGGGCATATTCTATCTTATGCCAGGGCTTTGTCGCATCTTCATAGCCAGCAATGGTATTCCTGATTTCCTTGGACGCTTCCCTGATTACCACTCCGTGGTTTCCGATCTTTTCAATTCCGTCCGCATAATCCCACCAGGCCAGAACAACGGCATTCTTTTCAGTGTTGTTTGCCAGCCATTGATATCCTTCTACTGCCTTAGAGTCTTTCAGGAACCAGTCCATGGATTGCATGCCGCTGAATTCCAGGTACATTCCGAGCAACGCGGCAGCAACTACAATAACCACTGCCACGATCCCTTTTGTTCTCCTTGTGATTTCTTCCTGAGTTTTCATGGATTCCTCCTCCGATGGAAAATAGATTCTGGAAGGCTTCTGCAGCTGCATTTTCCGTGGGCACCATCCCGTCCAGTGCCTGATGATTTCTGCAAATTGCATTTCAGACCATCTCCTTCAATTTGGCAAATAATTCCTCTGCCATTTTGGTAGGATCAGAGACCCGATGAAGTTCGATGCCAAGCTCATCTGAAAAATCCCATAGCAATTCGATGCACTTTGCATACTCATCGCATGACTTGCAGTCACCATCGTGTTCATACCAGACCTGAAGGCCATGCTTGCCTGAGACGAAGATGATTGCATCAACGCTAAAAGGAACAGAACGACCGAATAGGACTCCCAGCTGCGGATTGCTTTTTATTATGTTGATTCTATTGGCCGCTGCCATCTCGCACAGGGCGGTCTCAACCTTCCTGTCCATTGAAATAATGGCTTTCGAGACCGCCTGCCTCGAGATCCCAAAATTTGTGGCGATGCTTATATTGGGCATCCTGGCACGCCGAAGCTTCCAGAATTCGAACTGTTTTTCGTTGATGAACAAGTTCATATGTCAACTTTAATTGGTTGACAATAAATAGTTTTCTGTCAAAGACGCCAAGGGATTCGGCGGGATTGCCATCAATATATCTATCCGTCAGAGTGAAGCAGATGGACCCAAGAGATTGTGAAATACTGCATCCTGAAGGTCTCTGGATTGCCTCTTCATATCCGTCCGTTTAGCCTCCATTAGTCGCAGCCGGGCTGGGCGCCCGCGTGCGTGGCAGCTTCGGAGAGCTGTTTGTGCAAGGAGAGCATCCACTCCACCAGGCGGGCCATGCGATCATGACGGGCTATGTCAGCGGGATTGGTCCGAAATGGGGCGGCTAAATATACTGGATCAAGAAAACTAAAACCTAATGACTACGATTTTAACCACAAAGACACAAAGCTCACAAAGAACGCACAAAGACGAATAGACAAATATCTCATGGCCGGAATTTAATAAATTTTCTTTGTGACTCCTTTGTGCGCTTTGTGTCTTTGTGGTGATAGTAGTAGTAAGTTCTCGCTCCGCATACCGCCAAAATTTATTTGACAATTATGATCCTGCATTTCCCTCCACAATCCCGATCTCCTCTTTTGTCAGCCCGTAAAGCCGGGCTCCCGTCGATCTGCCCGTCCGTGGCCTCGATCAGGCCGCTTGCCAGGGCAGTCTTTTCGTGAGGCGTGGCAGCTTCGGGGAGCTGTTTGTGCGAGAAGCGAGCATCCTCTCTACCAGGGATACAATGCGATTGTGGCGGGCGACGTCTGCGGGTTCTGAGAAATCGATGAAGCGAGTTAAAATGATTTCATTTCGCTTATATGCAATAGGCAAAATCATGATGATCGAAGTTTTGAAACTCGATCTTATTCTCATTGTTGTAGACCTGATAGATGATAGCCCAATGCTTGGCCACATGTGTGCTCTGTTTCCCCGCCAAGTTTCCACTCAAATTTTCACCGATTTCAGGATTTGCAGCAATTTCTTCAATCCTTTTGAGAACCCTTTCTCTCAAAGGTGTATCCTTTTTGGTCAGGCGTTTGAAATTTCTTTGGAACTGCGGAGCAAAATCAAGATGAAAGGTCATAGATCGCGTAGATAGGCGATTGCGTCCTCCACGTTTACAAATCGCTTCGCCAGACCCATTTTGCATTCCCTGGCGCCTTTTAGCGTCCCCGCGACAATGCGCTCATCTTCTTCAAGAGGCACCGTTTTCTTTGTGGGCACCATGGACTTTTTCGCTTTCATCTTAACCGCCTTGCTTTAGCATGGACTTAATGCTTTTAAAGACTTTCGCCGAACGCTTTTATTTGCCTGCAGCTTCCACAATCCCAATCTCCTCCTCGGTCAGCCCGTAAAGCCGGGCTCCCGTCGATCTGCCCGTCCGTGGCCTCGATCTGCCGCTGCAGGGCAGTCTTTTCTTGAGGCGTGGCAGCTTCGGAGAGCTGTTTGTGCAAGGAGAGCATCCACTCCACCAGGCGGGCCATGCGATCATGACGGGCTATGTCAGCGGGATTGGTCCGAAATGGGGCGGCTAAATATACTGGATCAAGAAAACTAAAACCTAATGACTACGATTTTAACCACAAAGACACAAAGCTCACAAAGAACGCACAAAGACGAATAGACAAATATCTCATGGCCGGAATTTAATAAATTTTCTTTGTGACTCCTTTGTGCGCTTTGTGTCTTTGTGGTGATAGTAGTAGTAAGTTCTCGCTCCGCATACCGCCAAAATTTATTTGACAATTATGATCCTGCATTTCCCTCCACAATTCCGATCTCCTCTTTTGTCAGCCCGTACAGCCGGGCAGCCGTCGATCTGCCCGTCCGTGGCCTCGATCTGCCGCTGCAGGGCAGTCTTTTCGTGAGGTGTGGCCGCTTCGGGGAGCTGTTTGTGCAGGTCGAGCATCCTCTCCACCAGGGAGACCATGTGATCATGGCGGGCGACGTCGGCGGGATCGGAGAAATCGATGGTGCGGATGGGGAGCTGAATCAAGTATTGCGTGAAGAAACGCAAATATCCTCCTCGAAAAACCGCGGTTAGATTTCTGTAGCAGAAATCCATCAGTGACGAGTTAAGCAATCCGATTAGATACTTATCCGCGGAGCAAATTATGTATGTCGTGTTTGCCGAATAGACTCCACCAGTTTCATCAATTGTGAAGTTCCCTCGGATGGAAATGTCTGGAAGAATCGTCTTAGGTTTCTCGAACTCATCATAGTAGTCGCAAGCCCGTAACTCCCACCAGAACTCTCCTTTATCACATCGCTTCTCCGCTGCTTGGGCAAAGGGCAACAGATGGTTGGCTATTGTAGGATACATCTCTGTCAGCCAACTCAGTGCATCACTTGAATTGTTGGATTTTTCCCTGGTCCAGCCTCTTGGCATCAAGATCAGATACTTGTCACTCCTCGGCTGTTCCTACCTCTTGATATCCCTTCCCGCCAGGAATGGCTTGATCAATTCTACGCTCTTCGGATCTTGCGCAATCAACCGCGCCCGTGTAGCGTCATCGATGACAAAAGCCTCATTAAGCCCTGTCTTAATGCCATAGTAGATCTTACCGCCCACATACTCGCCCAGGAACACACCCCGTGACCTGATCTTAGCCAGCAAAGCCGCAGTCCGTTCATCAGCCAGCGACCAGCCTTTATCATCTAGCGCGCTCTGGTTCAGGCTGTAATGATCCTCTCTGACGTACTCTCCGAGGTTCCGGAAGTCCAGCGTCTTTACCTGCGTCACCTCGAAACTCGGCCTGGGGGCGCTTTTTGCAATGCGAATTATGCAGGGATAGGTAGTAGCTCCCTGGAAGACCTGAAGGTCTCCAAAGTCGATTATCTCCCCGATGCACTGCTCTTTCAGCCAGTGCCGCAGCGGTGTGCCATAGTTGGCCCTCATCCACTTGTTGGCCACGATGTAGGAAAAGATGCCGCCAGCTCTGAGAAGAGAAACGCCGCGCTCAATAAAGTAGGTGTAGAGGTCCGCCGTCCCTTGGTAGACCTTGAAGTGCTTCTGGAAATAGCCCTTGAACTCGCTCAGGCTCTCTTGCCTTACATACGGCGGATTGCCGATCACCACATCAAATCCGCCCCTCTGGAAGACCTCGGCAAACTCCCTCTCCCAGTCAAAGGGATTGATCCTGGCAATCTCCTCCTCGCTAAGGTCGGGATTACTCTCCAGGATATCCCATCCCACGAGAGAGTTTCCGCATTTGATGTTATTTTCCAGGTCCGGCAGCGCCCTCTCTGCAAAGAGCTTGAGCTGCTTGGATATCGTCTCCTCATTCTCGCCCTCCAGCACCTTCAGAAGCAGAGAGAGCTTAGTCACCTCTACCGCCTGCCGGTCAATGTCCACCCCGAAGATATTGTTCAGCAAAATCCTCTTGCGCTCCGCCGTGGTCAGCTTCCATTCTCCGCCCCGGCCCAGGCAAACGGGGGACTCCGGGCTTCGGGCCTTCCGTCCCTTCGCAGGCGAGGCCGCCGGGAGGAGCTTCTTTATCTCCGAATTACTGCCGCTCTCGATCAACGGCACCAGGTTTTTGATGTACCATTCCCTGTGCCAGTCCAGAAGATGCTGGTAGGCCACAATGAGAAAGGAGCCCGAACCGCAGGCGGGATCTAGCACCCGCAGGCTTGCCGCCTCTTGCAGCGTCTTTCCTTGCAGAAGCGGAGCGGTCGTATTTTGCACAATGTACTCAACGATGTAAGCCGGAGTGTACTTGACCCCGCCAGCCTTCTTTACCTCCGGCTTGTCCTCGACCAGGGCATTGTGGCCCTCATCCAGCCGGATGACCTTGCCCAGAAACTGCTCGTAAATCTGGCCCAGGATCTCAGCGGGAAGGACCGAGAACTCGTAAGGGCTCTCAGGAAAATAGAGGCGCTTGATGATATTCTTCAGGGTATCGTCGTCTATTGCCAGGCCGGGCGTGATGGTGTCGGCGCTCTCCCTGCCCGGCTCCTTGCCGAAATGAAAGATCCCGGAGTTGTAGCGCTCATCCGCCTGCAAGAAAAGCTCGCAGAGCCTGGGATAAACCCGCTCTCTGTTTAAGAGGTCCTTGAGACGCATGTATCTCTCAATGCCCCGGTCCTCGCAGATGCGCAAAAATATGATCCGATCGATGATGGTCTGAACGGCATAGTTGAGGCCTGTCGTGTCCAGCTCGGGATTGTGCCTAGCAATGCTTTTTGCCAGGTCCTCTCGCCAGAGCGAGATGTCGTCCAAAAGGGCAGCGTCCACCCTCTTTTCTCCCCGCTTCTGCGGCAGAGACTGAACATATTTGTCCAGCGAACCATTGAGCACCGCCTCTCTGGAAAAGAGGGCGGCAATCTCCGGCCACTTCTCAGCATACTGGTCATAACGGAAATACAGCAGGCGCGATTTGGTGGATTTGTCATCCTTGGAGGGCCGCGCCCTGCAGTAGTAGACGGAGAACTCCTCAAAGTCCGTTAGAATGGAGATGGCAAGGTCGGCAGACCAGGCATACCGCCTTATCTGGTAGGCCGGATAGACTCCTGATTCGATATTTATGGATGGCCTCTTAACCTCAACGAAGAATTTTCTCTTGTCAAAGAGGCGAAAGCTGTAGTCCGGATTCTTAATCTTTCCCTCAACATCGACCGCGTCCTCCTCTTTGACCTCCCTCTTGTCGGCCCGGCATTCCTGCTTGTGGTAGACATCCCACCCAAGCGCCTCAAAAAGGCTTCTGGCAGAAATGCAGAGATAGTAATGTAGAGATAGTAACAAAAATGATAAATAATAGTTAACATCTCTAAACATGAAGTATATGGCGGATGTTAGTGATACAGATATAATTGTGGCATTGGTCGGTTTCTTTGGTGCTGCTTTGGGGGCACTTGCGGGACTTGGTGGTACGTATCTATCTAACAGGGATGCAAGGAAAAGGGAAAGAGATCAATGGCGTCGCCAACATGAGGCGGACCTTGATGCATGGCGACGAGATAAATTGCAGGAAGTTTATATTAATTGTATTCAGGCTCTATCTAAAATAGAGCAAAAAGAAGAATCATTCTCTAAAGGGATCATCGATTATAGTGAGTTGATAAATTGGCTGTATATATTATTGACCTATCAAAAAAATAGAAATAGCTCTGAATATAGGAAATTTTATGATAGTATATTAAAAATTGAAAGCAATAGATTTGCAGGGAGTGCTGCAAGGGATTTGCGAGCTGATATCATAGAGATGGCTGCTACGGATCAAAGACTCCATGGCAATAGTGAAAAAGTACAGACGTCTGCTGTCTATTGGTTCTATAAAGGGAAAAATCTCCTTGAAAATAAACAAAATGGAGAAGCATTGAACTGTTTTGATAAATCAATTGAATTAGACCCGAACTTTGCTGATGCATTCGGCATCAAAGGAATTACTCTCTCAAAAATAGGTGATGAATTCGCAAATGCCATGCAATTAGATAATGCAAAAAGTGCGTATAAAAATGCCAATGAATCATTCGATAAAGCCCTTAATATTAAAAATAATGATGCATCAATTTGGAGCAACAAGGGTTATGTTCTTAATCGATTGGGATTATATGATGAGAGTATTCGAGCCTGTGATCGTGCCATTGCAGAGCAGCCAGATGCATTACAGGCATGGGAGAACAAAGGATATGCATTATGCAAGAGCAGACAATACAAAAAAGCTGCTGATGCATTTGATAAAGCTCTCCAAATAAATCCAAATGACATAAAATTCAGTTATTACAAGGCCAAAGCGCTCATAAGTGACCACCAATATCAGGCAGCAATAGATCAATTGGATAAGGTACTACAGATCGATTCTGCTCTTGTCAAAGCTTGGATCTCCAGAGGAGATGCTCTTGAATGTTTAGGCAATATCGAACAATCCGTAAATGCTTATAAGAGGGCTTTGGATTTAGATCCCCATAATGAAAAAGCCAAAGAAAAATTAAATCTTAAGATAAATTAAATGCGATTATTACGAATTGCATAGAGAAGCAAGCCATCCGTTCCATAGGTCTCTTTCCATTCCCATCTAGAAAGGTTTTTACCTTTTGAATCTATAATTCGGATGCAGTTCTTGCCATAAGCCCTCACAATCGTCTCGAAACGTTCTTCATCTATTCTAGTATCTAGACCTCTGGTATTCGGCATTATTAGCTCCCTTATCGATACATCAGGTGCTAAAATCATTAAGCCACACGGCAGGGCACTTTCGTTCCCATCCCAAGGGATGCATCTCAGCCAGAGACTCTTATCGGACATGTTGCTCAACAATAGGGATCTTTATCCATATATTAATTTTTGGGAGTTCAGATTTAAGCATATTTATCGATAAAGTATAATATTACTCACTTCATTAAGCATGTTATGGTACCACAAAGCCGATATACCCCTTCAACTTAGCGCATATCGAAAGGCGAGATAAAATGCTAGTAGGAATTGATGTGGGCGGCACAACCACGGATGCAGTCATAGTGGATGGCAGCCGAGTGGTTAAGACCGCATATGTGCCGACAGATCACGATAACCTGTTGAAGTGCCTGCTTTCGGCCTTAGACGAGCTGGTGCGGGGCATTGATACCCGCAAGATAGAGCGAGTGGTCCTGAGCACTACCCTGATTACCAATATGATCGCCGAGGGCAAGACCGATCCCGTGGCATTGGTGCTCATACCGGGACCCGGAACCAATCCCCGTGACTACGCCCTGGGCGAGAGCACCATCCTCGACGGGGCCATCGATTTTCGCGGAAACGAGATCGATAAGCTCAAGGAGGCCCAGATCAAAGAGGCAGCCTCTCGCATTCGGGCCAGGGGCCTCTCCCGCGTGGCAGTGGTCGGAAAATTCTGCCAGAGAAACCATTCTCATGAAAATAAGGTCGGCGAGATAATGGCCGCCGCTCTGCCGGGCAGCAAGATCGAGCTGGGACACAGGGTATCTGGCCAGCTCAACTTCCCCCGCCGGGCAGCGACCACCATGCTCACTGCAGCCACCAAGGACAGCTACGACCTCTTTGCCAGAGACGTGGCTGCGGCTTTAAAGGAGCGCAAGATCAATTCCCCGGTCTACATCCTCAAGGCAGACGGCGGCACCCTTCCCCTGGACAAATCGGTGCAGATGCCGGTGGAGACCATATTCTCCGGGCCAGCGGCCAGCATCATGGGAGTCCTGGCCCTCACCGATCCCGGCCAGAGCAGCGTCATCGTGGATATCGGCGGCACCACAACGGATCTCGCCCTCATCCTATCCGGCAAGCCCCTGCTCTCAGCCAAAGGAGCCAAAGTGGGCTCTCTGCTCACCCACGTGCGGGCTTTTGCAGTCAAGTCGATAGCTATCGGCGGAGACAGCGCTGTAGCAGTCTCCGGCGGCAGCCTTTCCGTCGGACCGCACCGGGACGGCCCGCCGCTCTGCATGGGCGGAATGGGTCCCACGCCCACCGATGCTTTGCGGGTCCTGGGGCTCACTTCTATCGGCGATCTGTCACTGGCCGAGAAGGCCATGCGCATCGTGGCCGGCAGCCTGGGCTGCACGGCCAAAGAGGCGGCTACAAAGGTGGTTGATGCCGCAGTGGACAAAATTGTCCTGGAGATCAACGGCATGTTTTGGGAATGGGAGCAGGAGCCGGCCTACCGCATCTGGGAGATCATGAGCAGGGAGTCGCTCTTCGCCCAGAACGTGGTGGGAGTAGGTGGAGGCGCTCCGACCCTGGTCCCGCTCGTGGCTGCCCGGCTCAAAGCCAGGGCGGTTGTTCCCGAGTATGCGCCCGTGGCCAATGCCATCGGCGCTGCTGTTGCCAGGCCCACATTAACCCTGAACCTGCACATCGACACAGAGAACAAAATGTATTCCGTGGCCGAAGATGGTCTGACCGGAAAGGTGACAGACCAGAAGATGTCTGCCGAGGATGCTGAGCGCCTGGCCAGGAGGCTATTGGCCGAGCGGGCAGCTCGCCTGGGCATAAGCGAGTACGCAGCTGAGGCAGAGGTCACTTACAGCGAGGTATTCAATATGATTCGAGGCTGGTCAACCGTAGGAAGACTGATGGACGTACGAATGGAAATTCCGGCTGGCCTTTTGCCATCCTGGGAGAGGTGCTGAAGATGTCCTCCAAAGGCAAAACCGGCAAGACCGGCCTTATATTCTTCCCGGCCTTCGATTGGGCCATCTCGCCTACCCACCCGGAGAGGGAAGAGAGGCTGCTCTACACCCGTGACCAGATCTTCGAGGAGGGCCTTATGGACCTGCCCCAGATCGAGGAGTTCAAACCCCGCTTGGCAGAGAAAAAGGATGTTGCCAGGGTCCACTTCTGCGTTCCAGATGTGGAGAGCCAGGTAACCGAGGCGCACCTCATCGCCGCCGGCAGCACCCTCACTCTGGCAGACGCCCTGGAAAAGGGTGAGATCCGAAATGGGTTTGCCCTGGTCAGGCCTCCGGGCCACCACAGCATGCGAGTGGTTCACGGCAACCGCGGCTTCTGCAACATCAATAACATGGCCATCATGGTCGAGTACTTGAGAACCAAGTACGGCCACAAGAGGATTGCAGTCATCGACACCGATGTGCATCACGGCGACGGAACCCAAGAGATATTCTGGCACGATCCGGATGTCCTATGCCTGTCGTTTCACCAGGACGGCCACACACTTTATCCCGGCTCGGGATTTGTCAATGAGATGGGCGGACCTCAGGCTCTGGCCAGAACTCTGAACGTCCCCCTGCCCCCAGGCACCACAGACGAGGGCATCCACTACGTCCTGGACAACCTCATCCTTCCCGTTCTGGATGATTTCAAGCCCGATCTGATCCTGAACTCGGCAGGCCAGGACAACCACTACACCGATCCGCTGGCCAACATGCGCTTCTCGGCCAACGGCTATGCCCGGCTAAACGAAAAGCTGGCCCCGGACCTCTGCGTCCTGGAGGGCGGCTACGCTGTGGAGACAGCTCTGCCTTATGTGAACACGGGCATCATCCAGGCCATGGCGGGCCTTGATTACTCTCATGTCAAAGAGCCGGACTTTGTGCCCGGCCGCTTTGTCCAGTCTGCTGCAATGGAACGGGAGATCGAGCACACCGTCTCTCAGGTGCAGAAGATCTGGGAGCAGAGAGACGAGCTGGTAGAAGATGCGCTGGCTGGCATGGGCGAGTTCTACCGCCGCAAGAGACGCATCTTTTACGATACGGACATGATCAACGAGAACCAGGAAGAGATTGTTCGCCTCTGTCCGGACTGCTCCGGATACATGACGATCACAACCTCTGCCCAGCGGGGCTACGGCATCCTGAACAGCGCCTTCTGTGTCTCCATTCCCCGCGGAGCCTGCTCGTCATGCCGGGAAGACGCCCAGGAGGAATACGCCGAGCACCTGGACGACAGGAGAATCGGCTACGTCCTGATGCAGGACAAGGACAGAGACAAGTTCAAGTTCTACAACAATATGACCCGGACGGAAAAGGGATACTGAATCGCAAGGGCATAAGGATGCAAGGGCGCAAGACCACAAGGCGTTTGCGCCATCTCTTTTTTGCTTCTCATTGCATCATAATCACGGGATTCTTCTTGGACTGTTCAAGGAAAGAGGGCTGATCGAGGAAATCGGCATGAGGCGCGAGCGGCACAGGCGGGCGCGCTCCTGCGTCCCCACGCGCGGGCGGGCCTGGGGAACCGGGGGCTGGTTGGGACTGAGGTTGAATTGCCATTCCGAGGAAAAACGAGGAAAGGTTTTCAATCAACAGTACAAAATTTCAGGCGGTCATCTTTAGCTCGATTTCCCCCGCGACAAGTGGTCTCGCCAGGAGCTTTCCGGTCCTATATTCGTTCATAACTTCGTCGATTTTCTCAGATACACCAGGTATTATATACGCTTCGCCACAGCAACTGCACACAAGGGCGGGAACCTTTTTTATGACGACTAATTCATCTCCCGCTTTCAATACAAGGTCCGTGGAGCCTTCACGCAGCTTGCTTCCACAAAGAGCGCACATATCAGAATTTGTCATAATCGCCTCGTTCTACAACTCCAGGCAGAAAAAATCCATCAATTGCTATTTTATGTACTCTACATTT
Source organism: Methanothrix sp. (assembly GCA_035403205.1). GTDB lineage: Archaea > Halobacteriota > Methanosarcinia > Methanotrichales > Methanotrichaceae > Methanothrix. The sequence continues at coordinate 22,255 of DAONES010000001.1, forward strand.
TCCATCTCGGAAAATTCCTTGTCTCCTGTCAAAAATCTTATTCCCAGCTTTCTCGAATACGAATATCCAAGGGCATCGACGAGGGAGAGCTTCTTTCCAGTGCAATTGGTGGACTTTCTAAATTCAGATGCGCTCAAGTAATCTGAGTCCTCTGTGAGTACAACCTCGATCTTGTCTCGCATCAAGCTTACAACTTTTGCAGCCTCATCGCGTCCGAAATCCCTGAAAAGAGCATACGTAAGCTCAAAAATGTTGAATTCGGTTGCGACAAGATATGCCTGGGAATAGTCTTCATAGTTAGGATTTCCCTTGAGAAGCTCGATCAAAGCATAGGTATCTGCAAATAGTCTAGCCATCGATCTCTCTCAGTTCGTCCTTCAGAGATTGTGTGTCGATCTTCCATCCTTTCAAGAGGCCAAAGATGCTCTTTTTCTTCAGTTCAATCTCTACCTCTTCTCCTTCCAACAGGTCTAGCTTATCAAGAGGCTTCAAGACATTATTTTCAAATATCGCTTTCACGATCACACTTCCACCAAGAGTATTCTTGCCCTGCAAGTTTATATATTTAGCCTGAGGCTCTGTGAAAGAATTCTTTCCACCAGGGCTCGATCGTCGCGCTCCTGCGTCCCCGCGCGCTCCTGCGGGACTGGGGTTGCGTGGCCAGGTGGGCCGGGCAGGATTGCTCATTTCAAGGAAGAAACGAGAAAGCGTTTTCAATTAGGAGAACACTGTTTCAGGTGCTCAAGGAAATTACTCGATCTTTTCGGACACCAGCGGAATCGCGTCCGCTTAACCGCAGCAACTGCATACAGAGCAGGGACCTATTATATAACGACTATGCAAAAAGTCTATAAAACTTTGCGCAAATGGAGGAAACTATGGATGACCAAGGCATAATTGACCTGGGAGACTTGCGTGTTATGCCTTATAGAGCAAACCCTGAAAATTGTATAAATTCAATTCAAGATTTTATCGAATTGGATACTAAGATAAATAGAAGGCTATCGTATTATAAATTGCATTCGTTTTTAATAAAAATTCATGATATTATATTAGAACATCAAGAATCATATAAACTGTTCCCATTTACAGCTATTGCAGGAATAATGTCAAAATATGTAATCTTGAACTCAGATATTGCTGGAGGTTGGAGTCCAATATTTGATGAAGATTTTTTATACTTTCTCAATATGATATTTAGTTGTTCCTTATACGACCCCGAATTCGAGGGGCGATCACAACATACTAATGATGATTTTGCATCTCTTCTTCTTAGAAAAATTGGCAGCCAGGTCAGATGGAATATACAACTTCATAATTTGTGGGGCAGGACATTTTATATTTATGGAGAACTAATTAAAAAACGTGATACACCAGATCTTATTAGAGATATTGTAACCTCTAAATTTGAAGAGAAATTTGGCATATCCCTATTCGACTTTATTAAATTAGGTTTTATGGTGTTTTGTGGATCTCAACAACCTGGACCTATGAATCGCGAGTACTTTGATGTAGCACGCAGACAAAAGTTGCCAATACCTGGGGATGATACTATTATGACTTTTTTAGACCTCATTTCTGTTAATTCTCTGACATTTAGGAAAATATGTGTTGACTATGTATCTGTCAATAATTATCTAAAAACATACAAATTTAATCCTCTATTTGATTACCCATTAATCCGTTTGAATTATGGTGATGCTAAAAGATTGGCTAGATATGATGAATTTATTGCCCCCGTCCCTCAGCTGTTGGCCTATAGATTTACTACGGGCTTATACTATCAGCTCTTTAACGCATTTGGGAAAAATAAATTTTCGGATTCATTCGGCTTACTTTTTGAACATTATGTAAATGATTTGCTGCAGTGGTATAATCTCCCTGGCAAAGTTATATCTGAGAACGAAATTCGTCCTAATCTTCGACCACCCAAAGGTCAGCATATCAAAATTCCTGATTGGGTTATCTTTTGCGAGGAAGGAGTTATCTTGCTGGAGTGCAAGGCCACTAAATATTCTCAAGAAATTTACGAACAGGGTTTAAATGCCTCAGAAAGTGCAAAGGGTTGCATACGTCAATTAAACAAAGGCATTAATCAATTGACAAGTTTTGAGCAATATATTCCCAAGATCATGAAAGCATATCATATCAGCGGTAAGAGATTGCCAATTAAAAAGGTCATAGTAACCTTTGAACCGTTAGGCGCTTTAAATAAAGGACCTTTAAGAAAATGGATGAATATCGAGCAAAGTGATGAAAAAGACTGCAAGGTTATATGGATCTGTTATCTTGAGGAAATTCAACCCTATATCACCAAAGGTTCCAGTCTCTGGTCATTTCTAGTTGATTTTGAAAAATTAGAATTAGGCGAATTTGATGAGATTATAAAAAAGATGCAATCAGAGACAGGTGCCTGTTATTCTGATTCGGTCTTATGCAAGTATGAGGACGAGTTTCGTAATGAATTGTCCAAAGATGCGACGCATCACCCGAAATAAACCTGTTAAGATACAGTTCATTCATGTCTTTTTAATATCTCGTGATTCACAACTACTCTCATGAAGTCCTAATTTCGATAAATGTACATTTTAATTTTCACCAAGTCCTGGACCTTTTTCCTCCACAAACCCAGTCACCGGCTCACCTCGGCCACTATCACGAACCGCCGCGCTGTGCCTGCTCTCCTCTGCACGCGCTCGCCCACTCACAGCTCTGCGGCCACCGATTACGCATTTGGTTCGTTGGGGGATCCACTTGACTTCAGTCGGAAGATTGAATAAAGATAAAATCCTTTGCCTAATATTATTACGCCGGGATGGTAGTATGTGCATGTCTAAAACTAAAGTCGCCCGGAGGGCTTCAGGATGCGAAACCGAATCGTTTTCCCCAAAAACATCTCGCGGGCGTCGCCTCTTGGCCTTGCGACAAAAAATAATTGCGGCGGGCATACCGCTCCAAAGCCCCCGGAAGAGATCGATGAGGAGTTAAGGTCCTAAAGATATGCCCCTGAAAATTGAGGAATTACTGAAAGCCAAGCGCCAGGAGATCCTGGCCATAGCCGCCAGGCACGGTGCCCATAACCTTCGAGTCTTCGGCTCCGTTGCCCGAGGAGAGGCTGGGCCGGAAAGCGATCTGGACATTCTGGTAGAGATGGAACTGGGAAAGAGCCTATTGGATCACGTAGCCCTTATGCAGGACCTCGAAGACCTCCTGCAGCGAAAGGTGGATGTGGTCAGCGAAAGAGCTCTGCACTGGTACATCAGAGACCGAGTGCTTGCCGAGGCTATTTCTCTCTGAAACCTGCAAAATCATTAACCTCTTCTCAGTATCCGCATGCTATTGGCCAGTCGATCCTTCTTCGCTGCCAAAAGTTCCTCCGTGCTAAAAGGACACTTAACAAGATCAATGAAATCTCTGGTGTTGAGGCCAAGCTCTTTTGCCATAGCGTTTAGAAGTGGTGAGCCAATATCCTGATTCTTACCGTGACTCAGAAATGTCGCAGCTTCTTTCTTTCCATCTACATAAAGGGTAAAATATCTGTGATCTGTTTGGCTGCGACGAAAGCCTTTCTTAATAAGTCCCGCCTCGATCTCATCCTGGCTTAGAGATGTCGCCATCAGCTCACCGAAAACAACTCCAAGAGCAGTTCTCTCTGCATCTTGCCAGTCTCTCCCAGCTCATCCTCCGGACAGAGGACGTACTCATTCCAGAGGAAATCGATATATTCAAATAGCTTCAGCCGGGCTTCCAGGAAATCCTGTGAGCATCCTATGGCATCGATAGGTGTCAGACTGACTGACCAGAAGCCGTCATCGTAATCCACTTGAAGGTTTATTACTCTGAGTGGAACGAATTTCCTGGCTCCCACCTCGAAATCTCGCAAAGGATGCCTTTCCAGGAATTCTATCGTAACTGGTTCAGCTGCCATTATCTCTAAATACCCTCGCCCAATATTTCAGTTTTCCGCAATGGATGGGAAAAGGATAGCTGAACTTCGCTTTCCCTTCATCGCGTTCTCCCTATCCTCTCCACCCCGCCCGCTCTCGCCAGAAAAAGCTCGTCAAGGTTATCGAATATGCCGTGCTCGACCACTCCGGGAATGGGGTCCATCCTTGCCGCCAAGGCCGCCGGGTCCTCGATCACCCCAAAGTCCACATCTATCACGAAGTTGCCGTTGTCCGTGATCACCGGCCCGTCCTTCCTCACGCCCTGTCGCAGCACCGGCTTTCCGCCCAGCTCCGCAAGCCTTCGCTCCACCAGCCGCAAGGCAAAGGGCAGCACCTCCACCGGCACCGGCCAGGTGAGCTTTTTCACATACTTGCTCTCATCGGCTACTATTACGAAGCGCTTTGCTGAGCAGGAGACCACCTTCTCCCGAGTGTGTGCCGCTCCCCCACCCTTGATGACGAACAGGTCCCCGTCCACCTGGTCCGCTCCGTCGATGGCCAGATCGAGAATAGGATGCTGATTCAGCGCCGTAAGATTGATCCCGGAATCGATGGCTAAATTCTCGGCCTGAAAGGAGGTGGCAATTCCCAAGAAATCCAGCCCCTCCTCTTTCACTCTTTCGCCCAGCCGCTTGATGGTCCAGGCTACGGTGGAGCCCGTGCCCAGGCCCACGACCATGCCGCTCTTCACCAGCTCCGCAGCCGCAACGCCTGCGGCCTTCTTGGCATCAGTATTGGCAGAAGTGTCTTTCATCGTCGCCGCCCCTCCAGTCTTCAGCTAACAATCTCGCTTCTCACCGTGGTGAAGACCGGCCCGCGCAGGTCCATCTTGTGCTTGTAGCTGGTGATGTATCTCTCCAGGGCAGGATGGATATTGATGTTGATATCTCCCGGGCTTCTCACTATCCTGGCGCGCGTCTCCGATCCCTTGCCGGCCATGGTTGCCACCTCGATATCGTAAGCGGCAAGAGCGGCAAAGGCATCGATGTACTTGATTCCCGTGGTCACGCCTTCGTTAAACGCCTCCTCCCAGCGGGAGGTATGGGGAATGCCCATGATGTTCTGCTTGTAAACCACGATCTCGTTTTGGGCAGCCGGGCCGCACAGCTTGGTGTTCTCCTCGGGCTCGACGACAGATACCTTAACCTTCCGCCCGAAGAGCTCGCCCTCCCAGGCAACAAACTCACAGGGCGACGCAGTCTCGCCGTGCTCAGTGGAGATAGCGACAACCGCCTCGGCTATGGCCTGGCCGGCAGGCGAGCTGGGCAGCTTCTCGACGGAGATCATCTGCGCCATCTCCCGCGCCGTCAGAGTCCAGCCGGTCTGGAATTGAGGATAGGAGAGGGCCCGCATATCCTGAGAGTTGTGCAGAATCATGGCCAGCCGCTCCACACCCAGCCCCAGGTTCATCACCGGATAGGGAATGTCGTATTGGGAGAGTGCCGTCGGCGAGTAGATGCCGAAGGTGGCCACCTCAACCCATCCGCTGGTGTACTTCGTTGCCGATCCGACCAGACCTGGATGGTAGGCGTAGACCTCGATCTGCGTTCCCGGGGTGTAATACTTGCTCCTCTTGTCGTCCGGCCGGAACTGAAACTTCTCAAAGCCAAACTGGCTGAGCAGGCCGTCTGCAACGGCTTTTCCATCCTCGACGCTCACCTCTTCGCCCATGATCACGCAGCTTGCCGAATAGTAGCTCATCAGCCTCGCCGCATCCTCTGCCTGCTCCCGCCGGAAGCAGCGGTCCACAGAGAAGAGCCTGAGGGGCAGCTTAGAGCGATGATGAAGATTGGAGAGCGACAGGAACCAGCCGGAGGTCATATGGCTTCTCAGGGTGCGTGACGTGGCCTCGGCCTTCAGCTCCCGGAACTCAGGAAAGACCTTTTCCAGGATCACGGAGACAAGGGCATCATGCGCTCCCAGAGCAGCAGCGATCTCAGAGACCAGGTCGTCGCCCTCCACCTTGCCCTTCTTGTACCCATGCAGGATCTGTCGCAGGGCCTCTGCCTCCTCTCCCGAGATTTCCCTGCCCAGGAGGGCGTTAACCTGAGCGATCCTCTCATCAGACATGCCGATATCGGGCCGCGGCAGGCCTGCTAGGTAGAAGCAGCGATCCAGCACAGCCAGAGCCTCAGAGCCGAACTGGCGGTAAACATCGGATGCATCGACCATCACCGGGTTCATGGCCTCGGTGAAGCCTAGGCGAATGTAAGCCTCTCGAAGCTTCTGAACGGTATCGAAAATGGGGTGTACTGTTCCAAAAGAATAGCTATTTCTGGGATATCTCTCGTTCAGGGATGGCTTGCCGAGATACTCCCTGCCCTGCTGCCAGGCCTTATCGAAATCCTCTTTGGCAGCCTCTTTAATGATGCTGGGATCAAACTTCATGCTTTCTAGCTCCAGGAAATCAGTCTTTTAAGATGATGTGCGACCAAATGTGCGATTCTATTTGGGGTTCTATTTGCGATTATATTTTCGGTTTTATTAGCGATTTTATATGCAATTTTGTGCGCCATTTTTCGGGTGATTTATGCGTGATTATGCATATTTAGTACTTGCTTTCTTCAGGATGCTCATGGGAGCCGCTGAGCGCTTTCTGCATCTTGGCCAGCTCCAGGGCATTCGTGAGGTCTCCGCGCGTCCTTTCCAGCATGCTCCTCGCGAGGTCGCTCTTGCGGCGCAGTCCGCGGGTTATTGCATCCGGGTAGTCGAAGAGCATGAGCAGGTAATAAATCTCCTCGATCACTCCCAGGAAATATTCCCCTTCCTCAGCTCTTCCGGCGCGAATGAGATCCAGAATGTAGCGACGCAGCTCTCCTGTTACGTCTCCGAGACCTGCCAGATAGTTTACGCTGTCAACTCCAACCTCATCCGGGGTCAGGATCTGGCGGCGTGTGGTTATGGAGTAGACACACCTGGCCTCCGCGTACTCCTGCTCTGCCCCATCCACAAATCCGGCGTAGCGCACATCCTGGTGATCCTTCAGCACCATCCGAATTCGTTCGAGATCAGTGGCCGCTTCGCTCAGGATCTTTTCCGCCTGGGCCAGATCATTCCTGTGCACCGACCGGATGGAGGAAGAGCAGAGGCGAACGACCTTGCGAGAGAGACGATAGGCCTCTTCACGGGCGCGGTCTTTGCAGTCAAAACCCTCCAGCATGCTCTTGGATAGATTATCGAAGATCGTCATGGTCGTCACTATTGGGTCACTATTGGAGGTTCATCATCTTCTTCAGGCGGTTAACCGATCTCTGCCCCTCTTCCAGGGAGCGAGACTCGGTGACAATGCGGCCCTTATATCCATTGAAGGCGCCGATGACCTTCTTCCAGGGCACAGTGCCGTTTCCCACCGGCAGGTGTTCGTCCCTTTCTCCGTGATTATCATGAACATGAGTATGAATCATCCTGTCAGTAAGCTTCAGGAAGCTCTCCACATTTCCGTTGGTATTGGCGTGTCCCACATCAAAGATGAAGCCAACGTTGTCCCGGTCCACGGTCTCTATTATCCCCATGATCTCCTCAGGACGGCGCCCTAGTATGGCAGGCATGTTCACCATGTTCTCCACGGCAATTTTCATGTCAAGGTTGCTGGCATGATCGCAGACCTGCTGGATTCCCAGGATGCTCTGCGACCAGGCGGAATCAGGCAATTGCATTCCGAGCGGCGAAAAGTGGCCGGGATGAAGCACCGCCAGGCGGGCAAAATCGCTGGAAAGGTCCAGGCACTCTTTCATCTGCCGCACCGTCTCCTCCCAGATGGGCTGGTTCACGGACGCGAGATTCAGGTCTGAGTAAGGCAGATGAATGGTGATAAAAAGGTCTGTGGTCTCTACGATCTGTTTTGCCTCGGCCAGGTTCTCCCGGGTCAACTTCTGCTTGCCCTCGTTTACGATCTCCCAGCCGCTGTATCCCAGATCTTTGAGCTGGTAGGCCCAGTCAAAGGGCCTGTCAACCAGTTTGCTGGAGGAAAAGCTAAACATCTTCTCCTCCCTGATTGGTTTTTTGGATCTCGTTCAGTTCAATTATTTTGATTGGCATGCCGTTTTCGGTCTCAGGAGCAAGCCAGTCGATAACGGCATTGCCACCGGAAATTTGCACATGCAGCGATCCCAGAGCCTCCTCTTCCGGAGGAAAGCTCACAACGCCCATGTGCGCCGCCTGCTTGCTGATCTGAAATGTTGTGGCACTTCCCACCATTCCCCTCAGCAATATCTTTCTCGCTGTGTCCAGAATCCTCTGTTCCCTCAGGAGTTTATGGAGGGTCTTCAGGCTCTCCAGGCCGTTGTAGGCCTCGATCCTATCGGCCCGAATGTCCATGATCAGGCCAGGAAAAATGTTTTCAATGGCTGATACGACCTTCTCTACCCGCTCTGTAGGTCGAACCGCTGAGCTAATGGCAACTTCGATCGTTCTCATCGCTCCTAGATGTGGCTGGTCTTGTATCTGAGGATGGCAGCGATGCCTCCAAAGGCCTTGTAGAGCTGTTCACCCTCTTCAAACTCCGTGGAGATTATCTTGACTTCCGTCTTGCTCAGGTCAGCCAGCTTTGACAATTCGGAGACTATATCCACTTCTTCGGTTATGGTGAGAGCTGCCCCGCACTTTAGGCAGCTACCAACCGGAGCTGTTGAAGCGGTGCGGGTCTGATACTCTGAAAAGTCGCAGCTTCTGCTGGTGCACTCGATCTTGGCTCGCGTCTTTCTCAGGTCTTCGGACAGGAGAAGGACCTCCACAGCGCCCAGCTCCAGGTTATGGCGAACCTCATTTTCGCCATAAGCTGCGAGACCCTTGTCTGATACCAGCTCCTTCATGAAGCGGCGCATCAGCACTTTGTCCTGCATCACCTCCAGATCGGAGAGCTGCTCCTGAGCGGAGTCCACCAGCTCAAACAATCCCGATTCATCGGTATAGGACACATCCAGGGTGCCGATGACCTTCCTTTGCAGCTCATGATGGAGAAATCCGCCCTCGACAAACTCCTCTTTGGTAGGAGAGGGCCCGCCGATCAGTATGCCCTGCAGGTCCTTGGGATCGATGGCCAGGAATGCTTCGTTGGCCGATTCGCCCACCCTTTTGTAGAACTCGTGTATGGCGATGAGACGCAGTTGCTGGAATCTATGGCTGGACTGGCCGCCTTTTCTCTGTTTGCCGGGCACGGTGGATGTCAGGTGTTTTACGGCTTCGGTGTACTTGCCCTTCAAAATGCCGATGGTCGCCTCCCGCCGGTCGAGCACGATGAGGCCGAATGTCTTCTTGTCGGCCAGCATCTCTTCCAGAGGTTCCAGGAGAAACGATGAATCGCAGTGGTACCGGTAAGTGACTATGGGATCGGGCGGCTCCATGGCTGCGCTGTACATCTCAGTCTTATTGGCCCCCGCATCCACGCTGCCGATGAATATGACCACGCCATTGGGTGGCGCCTTGGGGATGAGCTTGAGGCGGGCCATGGCCGACTCAAGTGAACCCTGCACGGAAAGTCTGGTGACACGAGATTTTATGTTGGCTGCTTGCCCGTACTCCTCACGCAGCTGGCTTGTGACATCATGGATCTGCTTATCTGGGGGGATATAGAGAGAAATCAGTTCCGTCCCTCGCCCCGTCTTGCTTCTCAGGTTATCGAGAAGACGCTTGAACTCATATTTTTCCTGTGCAGTGAACTCCATCGGGAATCTCCCAAAAACACTTACGGCCAAGATATAAAAGGCTTCTTCAAGGCTAGAATTATAACTGATCTATAGTAACAACAAAATTCGATGCATTCAAAAACTATATAAAGATATAAGTTATCTTATAACTCATGGATCAACTGGTCGTTCTTCAGGAAATATATGCATCCCTTTCCAAAGGAGGTGATGGTCTACAAAAAATCGATAGTAGTGCCATCGAAGGAAGTTGTCCTGAATTGCTGGGCAAATTTCTGGATAGCGCCCGAAATGGCAAAATTGATGGAGACATCAGCCGCAAACTGTCTCAGCAGCTACAGGATGTTTATGAACTCAAGCGGCTTGGCGACATCTGCCGGCGGGCGGGACTGCCAGACCAGGCTGCCAATGCCTACAATCAGGCTCTGTCGCTCTGCCGCGATCCTGTTCTGCGGCCTGTGCTGCAGAATAATCTGGGTCAGGCGTTCATTCATCAGGGCGATTTAGCTAAGGCGGTCTTCTATTATCAAAAGGCTGCAGACAGATTTTCCAGGGAGGGGGATCGCATCAGCCTTGCCCATGTATTGGGGAACCTTGGCTCGGCTTACAGGAAGAGCGGCGAATGGGACAAAGCCATAGAGCACTGCTACCGCAGCCTGAAGACATTCGAGGAAGCGGGCGACAGCCTCGGCATCGCCCAGATGACGGGTAGCCTTGGAAGGGTCTATGCCGATATGGGCGAGAAGGAGCTGGCGTCCCGATACTTTGAGAGAAGCCTGGCAGACTTTGAGAGATTGGGCGACAAGAGGAGTTCTGCCTGGGTGCTGGATCAGTTGGGAAGGATAGCTGGCCAGAAGATGGACTGGGATCGGGCTTTGTACTACATGAACTCCAGCCTCTCCCTGTTTGCGCTGCAAGGCGAGACTTCCAGCCAGGGGATAGTTCTGTCCGACCTAGGACGCATCTACCTGAGGATGGGGCAGGCAACCGCTGCTCGCGAGCCTTTGGAGAAGGCTGTGGAGCTGGTTCCCGGCCAAATGAAGCCCGGCTATCAGAATGCTCTCTATTGCCTGGCGAAGACTTACAGTGCTCTGGCAAGAGACAAGCTGCAAGATAATGGCCTGCAAAGCAGCCGCACTTTTGCCAATGAAGCCTCCTGGCTATTCGTCCAGGCGGCGAATCGCTATCAAGAGTTGGCATCTACCCTGGGCGAAGGCCAGGCGGAGGTCAGAGTGGCCGAGGCAATTGCTCGCAGCCAATCCTATCTCGCCAAAGCAGGCGGGCCCGTCCGGGTCGAAGAGGCCCTGATGCTGCTGGAGAAGGCCCAGAAGTCCCTAGAAAGGGCGGCTGAAAATTCCGGCTTTGGCGATGACAAGTCCGAAATACTCAATCTGCAAAGGATAATCGCCGGCATGATGGAGTCTTATCGCATTGGCCTTCTCGCAGATGAGCCCTTGATGCAGGCCCGCGCCATGAACAATGCTCTGGATTATCTCATGGGAGCGGTCCAGGTTTGTCCCTCAGAGGAAGCGGGAGACCATCTTTACCAGGCCCTGAAGAACATCAATGCCAGCCTGGATTTGCAGAGGCTGGGCAGAGAATCCTCAGAGAAGCTGCTGATAGCTGCCGGGTCTTTGCGCTGCGCAGAAAAGCATTTTGCCGCGAAGGAACCGGATGGGCAGAAGAGCAGAGCCAAACGGGTTGCCAGGGCGGCAGAGATTTTAGAGAAGTCGGCAGAAAATGGCAGCCGTACCTGTCAGGAAGCCTTGCTTGCCGTTGCCAGCGTCATGGCGAGCTATTCGCTGAGCAAGATCGATGATATAAATCGCATGCTTACCTGGGACGAGTCCCTTCATCTTTTGCCAAACAGCCCTGCGGATGAAATGGCGGTCAATATCAAGATAAATGACCTGCATGAGCCGGATGTTCAGCCCATAATGGATGCCGACCTGACTGTGCTGGAGGACCTAAAAGAGAAGCATGAGGCAAGAGATCTGATCCTGGCGGATAGGTGCACTGTCCCGATGAAATGCGAAGTGGCCTGCGGCGATTACCGACAGCTTCTCGTGCCGCCCGTTAGCAGGCAATTCTCCGGTCGCGAGCAGGGGCTTGCGGAGATCGAGGAATCAGCACAAAATCCGCTGAAAGAGGCAACTGTAGATGCCGTGGATGAGAGATATCAGGAGATAAAAAAGGAAGAGAAACGCGAAGAGATAAAAGAAAACGATGAGGGCAATGCCTGGTATAATGGAACTGATGGCGCTAATTGTCCCAATGATACCAATGATCTCACGGACTTTTTGCAGGCCGCGAAAGCTCCTGAGGTTGAAAAAGAGCCTGAGCAAAGCGACTCAAGCCTCCCTAAAGCCGTATTCCTGCTCAAGGTCATGACGGTTCTCGTGGTTATGCTCCTCGCCATTGAAGGGATAATATACTTCATATAGGCCGCAATAGTATCCCCTTCTGGCGGATATGAAGAAAAAGCAGCTTGAGATGTTGTTGGAGAGGCTGGAGGGCTTTAGCAATCCTTCTTTTCAAAGGGAGCAGTATGCCACGCCCGCCCCGGTAGCCGCAGAGATGCTCTTCCTGGCGGCGATGCGCGGGGATCTTGGCACCGTCTGCGACCTGGGCTGCGGCACGGGGGTGCTGGCCATCGGGGCAGCCCTGCTTGGCGCAAGGTCCATTGGTGTGGAGATTGATGGCAAAGCTCTGGCCATAGCGAGGAGAAATGCAGAAAAATTGGGTGCGGATGTGGACTTCATCCGCGCCGATGCAGGATCGCTTGTCCTCAAGGGCATAGATACAGTGATTATGAATCCGCCTTTCGGGGCCCAGAAAGCGAGTAGCGGTGACCGGGCCTTTCTCAATAGCGCTCGAAATATCGCCCGGACGATCTACTCTTTGCACAATCAGGGAAGCGAGGGGTTCGTAAAAAGCTTTATGAAACCCTGCATCGTTCAGGAGATTTATCGCATCCCCTTTCCCTTGAAGAGATGCTTTGACTTCCATAGCCAGGATACCAAGGTCATTGGGGTTGAGCTATATAGAATAACATGCGATTAAGGATGAAACAGGATTTAACGCGCTTCATAAAGAATTCATTGAGGAATGATGATGGACGGTATCTTTGTGCTTCCTGGTGATGTGGTTGGATCGACCGAGGAGTTTGTACCCGGTGATTGCACCTATGCTCGATCAGGAACGATTTTTGCATCAACCGCTGGCCTGGTAAAGATAGATTCAAGGGCCAGGTCCGCGAGTGTCATACCCAAGACCAATGCTCCGGTAAAGCTCTCTCAGGGTGATATAGTGGTGGGAGAGGTGATTGATCTCAAGGACAGCCTGGTCATTGTCTCCCTGGCCTTTAAAAAGGGGCATGAAGACAGGCCTCTATCAGACGAGGAGGCGACCATTCACATATCCAATGTGAGAAACTCCTATGTCAAAGATCTGCGCCACCTTTTCTCGGTTCGCGATATCCTCAAGGCCAAGATCATCGACGACCGGCAGATGAGGCTTTCCACGAGCGATGAGGACCTGGGCGTGATCAAGGCCTACTGCAATCGCTGTCTTGTCGGCTTGGTCAAGAGGGACAACAAACTGGTCTGTCCCAACTGTGCCAATACCGAGACGCGCAAAATGAGTTCAGCCTATGGTCTGGGTGTGGTTTGATGAATCTTAAGATTATCAAGAAAACGGACAATCAGGCCGTTATCGAGTTTGTAGGGGAAGGGCATACCATCCTGAACCTGCTGCGGACTGAACTGCTGGCTGACGAACGGGTGCTGATGGCAACCTATGACACCAAGTTTCCCATAATGGACAACCCTGTCTTCCATCTCACGACCTCCGGTGCTGACCCCATTGCTGTTCTGAGGGAGGCGACGGGCCGGATCATCGGCCAATGCGAGGAGTTTTCCAGGCAGTATGCTGATGCCGTGAAGTAGCGGCTAAGAGGTCTTTCCGGCGGGAAAGGCTTCTTTTTATTAATTTATATTTTTTTGTTACTGTAGCCAGCATTTATCCGGGTTGATCTTTTGTCGATCGTTTCTCACTGTTATCGTCATTGGCAGCAGGATCAGTTTTTTTTTGGCGATCACTTTTTCCATTATTGCTCATGAGCGAGCGCCACTCTGAGACCTCATCCAGCACAATTGCGTCAAGGTCATTTACGAAATCCATGATCATCCTGTCGCCTGCATCTCCCTCTTCAATTTTTGATGCCTCAAATTTTGCCTTTTCATTCTTGAGCCGCTGAAGGGTGTAAGCATACCTAGGGTAATTTTCTCGCCACTGGTATAATGTCAAAATGCCGGTCGATATTGCGATTATAGCCGAAAATGCCGCTGAGATCAGCTTGGAGTTCAGAGAGATCAGGGTGAGAAATTCATAATTGGCTGGATTGTTGTCTGTGAGCAGAATTACGGGAATTGATGAGCTTAACAGTATGGTGATTATGCTCAGGTAGTAATAGCCTTTTCCAGAGCGCCATTTCAAGCTTTCATAGCGGTCAATGTGCATATTGCAGAAGTCTATCGCCCTGTTCCTCCTGGCCAATGTGGTCATTTCATCTGGCTCCTCTGCAGGTCCTTTGAATCGAAGCCCCCATGGTCCTTTCATGATCTATCCCATCCAAATGAAGCTACCATTTCATTTATAGTTATCTTTCATAAGTTATAATATGGCGGAATATAGCGTTTGGCCGTGATTCCGTCTCAATTAGCCACTCTCTCGCGACGCTTTCAATGTCATATTGGATGGCGAAAGATGACAACGAGATGAAGAGAATGGATAATGAGATGACGTGGGTGGACAAAGAGGTGAATAGGACAATGGAATGAGTGAATAGCAGAATACAGAATTGACAATCATCAGAATTTTCTGAGTTTTCCGAAAAGTTTATTTAATCAGAAAACACCCGATTAAATTCAGCAGAACGAGGTAGCAGTAGTGACCGCAAGAGAAGATCACGAATCAGAATCCTGCTGTCAGTCAGGAGAGACGAGCAGTTGCTCAGTGGAATCGATTCTAACTATCGACGAGAGAGGGCAGATGGTTCTGCCCAAAGATATCCGGGAGAAAGCAAATATCAAGCCGGGAGACAAGCTTGCCCTGCTCTGCTTGATGAAACGGGGCAAGGTCTGCTGCTTATCTTTGATCAAGGTGGATGTGCTTGAAGACATGGTAAAGTCGCGGCTGGGGCCGGTGATAAACGAGGCTTTTCAGGAATAGGGGGGTGGAAATATGAATGATAAAGATCTAAAGAAGGCGGTAAGGGAAAGTTACTCGCGTGTGGCAAAGAATGCACAATCCTGCTGCTCTTCAGGCTGCTGCGGGTCGACGAAGCCGCAGAGCATCAGCAGAAAGATCGGATACACCGATGGGCAGATGGAGGACGCACCTGCCGGGTCCAATCTGGGGCTTGGCTGCGGAAATCCGATCGCCTATGCCTGCTTAAAGATGGGTGAGACGGTTCTTGACCTTGGATCGGGAGCAGGTTTTGATTGCTTTTTAGCTTCGAAGATCGTGGGGCCGCGGGGCAAGGTCATCGGCGTCGATATGACTGCAGAGATGATCTCGCGGGCAAAGGCCAATGCGAGCCAGGGCGGCTACGGCAATGTGGAGTTCCGGCTGGGCGAGATTGAGGCGCTGCCGGTCGAGGACGATGCCATTGACGCCGTCATCTCCAACTGCGTCATCAATCTGGTTCCGGATAAGAAAAAAGCATTTCAAGAGGCATTCAGAGTCCTGAAGCCGGGCGGCAGGATGATGGTTTCGGATATCGTTCTCCTGAAGGCTCTTCCTGAGTTCGTCAAGCAATCCATCAAAGCTTATGTCGGATGCATTGCCGGAGCCCTGCCAAAGGACAGGTACCTGGATGCCATAAAATACGCAGGATTCAAAGATGTCTGCGTAGTGCAGGAGTCCATCTTTCCCCTGGACTGCATGACAAATGATCCCACCGGCCAGGCGATTTTAAAGAGTCTGGATGGATCTGTTGAGGAGAGAGAGAAAGTTGAAGATTGCATATCCAGCGTAAAGGTCAGCGGCATCAAGCCCAATTGAAGGATTTCATTGATGATCGAGATTGATGGCTCATTTGGAGAAGGCGGCGGCCAGATTGTGCGCACCGCTGCCGCCCTTTCGGCAGTTACCGGAAAGGGCGTTCACATAAGGAAAATACGGCAGGGCCGGCCAAAACCGGGCCTGGCGGCGCAGCATGCCCGGGCTTTGATGGCTCTGGGGGAAATTTGCGGGGCCAGGGCATCCGGGATCACTGAAGGATCTTCTGAGATCACCTTCGTCCCGGGAAAGATCAAGGGTGGTAGATACCGGATAGAAATTGGAACTGCCGGAAGCGTGACTCTGCTCATGCAGTGTCTTATGCCTGCTCTGCTCTGTGCAGATGAGTCGTCATCTCTGCAGATTCAGGGGGGCACAGATGTGCAATGGTCCCCGACGGTTGACTATTTTAAAAATGTCTTTCTGCCGGCGCTTTCCACCTTCGGGGCAAAGGCTGGCCTTGATGTTTTGCGGAGGGGATACTATCCCAGGGGACAGGGCGAGGTTCTCTTGCAGGTGCAGCCGACGGGGCTGAAGGCCTCTTCTCTGCTGAGGGCTGATGGCTGGGAAAGAAGCCATGCGGATATTCAAACCGAACAGAATATTCAGAATATTCACAATTCACAAAGCAGTGCACAGAGCAGCCGCATCCTGGTTCAGGGAATCTCTCACTGCTCCAACCTGCCTGAGCATGTGGCCATCAGGCAAGCAGAATCTGCGGAAAGAGTGCTGGAGGAAGCTGGCTTTATGGCTCAGATAGATCGAGAGGTCGCCCATCTGCCTTCTATGGGAAGCGGAATCACTCTCTGGTCGGGCTGCAAGGGTGCAAGCTCTCTGGGCAGGAAGGGATTTGCTGCGGAAAGAGTGGGCAGAACGGCAGCCGAGGAGCTGATTGCAGAGCTGAAGTCCCCTGCAGCAGTGGACCGCCATCTGGCAGACCAGCTTATTCCCTATCTCGTCCTGGCTGGTGGCAGCTTCACAGCGCGAGAGATCTCTCTTCATGCCAGAACAAATATCTGGACGGCCAGGCATTTTCTTGATACGGATATCGGGATCGAGGAGAGGAATGGCATCTTTTGGATAAAGGGCGTTCTATAAGCCGGAAGCGATGAAACGAAATAATATATCGAGACACTATCATTGGCTCATTTTGGGGACAAATTATTTATCAGAAACAGACACAATTATTTAACTGGAAAAAGTTTCCGATTTGCTAAAATGCAAAATACACGGCACATTTCCAGGACAAAAAATGCAATCCAATGATGCATTGCAGAGGCTCTGCTTGCTTCGCGCTAGATTAAATGATCTCAGAAACAAAAGCGAGGCAGTTTCGGCAGACCTCGGCAAAACGCTATCTGAAATATCCACAGATATCACTGCAATAGAGAAATCCTTCGAAGAAAAGGACAACGCAGACAAATCGCATCTTCTATTTCTGGAAAATATCCTGGATTCGTTTACCGATCCGCTATTTGTCAAAGATAGAAAGCATCGTTATGTACTGGTGAATATCGCAGAGAGCAAGCTGGCCGGACGGAGGCCCGAGGAGATGATCGGCAAGACCTGCTTTGATTTTTTTCCTGAAGAGAAGGCGGACCTCTATTGGCAGATGGACGAAGCGGTATTTAGTACCGGTATGGAGAGCATCGACGAAGAAAATGTGACTGACGACCAGGGCATTGCTCGAATAATGCTCACCAAGAAGACCCTTTACGTAGATGAAGCCGGCAACCAGTTTCTGGTGGGCATTGCCAGGGATATCACGGACATAAAGAGAATCGACGAGCAACTGCAGATGGCCAATGATAGACTGGAGAAGAGGGTCTTTCAAAGAACCGCGGATCTGGAAAGAGCCAATAAAGCCCTGATGGATACCCGCGATTCCCTAGATAAGATCATCAATTCCATCGGCGATCCCATTCATGTCAAAGACAGGCAGCATCGCATCATCCTGGTCAACGATGTGGCATGCAAGCTCTTCAATCGCCCCAGGGAGGAGATCCTGGGCAAAACCGCCTTCGAGCTGTTCTCTTCTCTAGAAGATGCGCGCGTCTCCTGGCAGAAGGATGAGGAGGTGTTTGCCACATGGGTAGAAAACGTAAACGAAGAGACGAATACCTACGCTCCGGGAGTCACCCGCACCGTGCTGATCAAAAAGACCCCCTACAGAGACAAGTCAGGCAATGAGTATCTCGTGGGAGTGACGAGGGATATCAGCGATCGCAAGCAGGCAGAGGAAGCATTGCGCGAGAGTGAAAGAAAGTACAGCCTGCTCATAAAAAATGCGAGCGAAGCAATCATCGTCGCCCAGGATGGCCAGATTAAATTTGTCAATCCCATGACGATCAGCCTGTTGGGGGTTCATTCCGAGCAGGATCTCATAAGCCGGCCCTTTTCTGAGTTCCTGCATCCGGCTGACCGGCAAATGGTATTTGACAATTACCGGCGAAGGATTGCCAGCCAGGATGCTCCGCCTCGATATTCCTTCAGGGTCGTAACGCCTGAAGGAGCTATCAAGTGGGTGGAGATCAATGCGACGCTAATCGATTGGCAGGGCAGACGGGCCACACTCAATTTCCTCACAGAAATCACAGAAAAAAAGCTGGCGGAGGAGAAGCTAATTGAAGCAAAGGAAGCAGCAGAGGCGGCAGCCAGGTCAAAATCCGACTTTCTAGCCAATATGAGCCATGAGATCAGAACGCCGCTTAACGCCGTATTGGGCCTGACCGGATTGCTCCTGAACTCGGACTTAAATGCCCAGGAGAGAGACTATGTTGAGACCGTGAGAAGCTCCGGCAACACCTTGCTCTCGGTCATAAACGATATCCTGGACTTTTCCAAGATTGAAGGAGGCAAGATGGAGCTGGAGAGCCAGCTCTTCAATCTGCGAGAATGCATTTCGGTGGCAGTTGATCTGATAATGCCCTCTGCCGGTCAAAAGGGGCTGGCTATGAAATGCGATCTGGATGAATCTATTCCGGCATACATCAAGGGAGACGTTACCAGGCTTCGGCAGGTGTTGGTGAACTTGCTGGGCAATGCAGTAAAATTCACGAATGATGGTACAATCAGCCTCTCTGTGACGGCATCGCCATTGGATAGCCCTGAGGCATCAAGCGACAGTGAATACCTGCTGCATTTTTCCATAAGCGATACGGGCATTGGAATTCCTGGGGAGAAGCTTGACCGGCTGTTTCGTTCTTTTTCTCAGGTGGATTCCACCACAACGCGCAAGTACGGGGGAACCGGCCTGGGACTTGCCATCAGCCGCAAGCTGGTAGAGATGATGGGTGGCGAGATCTGGGTGGTCAGCGAGCCAAATGTGGGTTCGACCTTCCATTTTACGATTCGGGCAGAGGTCTCGGAAGAGCAAGCGGCTCCATCAGATCCGGAGCTTGCCGTTCCAATGGTAAGCAGGCAGGAAGGCATCCGCTCGTTGCGCATCCTGCTCGCGGAAGATAACGCAGTCAACCAGATGGTAGCCAAACAGATGCTAAAGAAGCTCGGATACAGCGCAGATGTAGCAGGAAATGGCCTTGAGGTCTTGCAGGCGATAGAGCGCCAATCGTATGATGTGATTCTTATGGACGTGCAGATGCCGGAGATGGATGGCCTCGCAGCCTCTCAGGAGATCCGCAGGCGATGGCCCACGGGCCCCAGAATCATAGCCATCACCGCCTACGCGCTCAAAGGCGATCGGGAAAGGTGCCTGGCTGCGGGAATGGATGACTACGTCAGCAAGCCCATAGTAATTGAGGAACTTAAAAGAGTCCTGGAAAGGTGCGAATCCTCCCTGGGAAACCTCAGAAATTCAAGGGATTCTGAGCAGGAGGCTAGCCCCCTTTCCCCTTCCTCCTGCCCAGGCGGTAAGGATAAGTCCCCACTCTCCTATCCCGCTGAATAGTGGTTATCGGTGGAGTTAATAATCCTTTTTTTCATGTAGATGTTATGTAGGATTGATCTAGGTCGTCTATGGTTAAGATGAATTGATGCAAACAGGCCAAACATGGCCTCCATTGTTTTGCCGAGCGAATTCTTTTTCTACAGTTACAGAAATATGCAGATGTATGGACAAGCTATTGCACTGCAATCGATCGCTGAGCCATATATTGGGCCATATATTAATTGTCTTGATCTGCCTTCAGGCGATTCAGGCGACTATATTGAGCTCCAATGGTCTTACCGATATGGATTATCATCTGAGCAAACTGAAGAATGCAGATGCATCTGTATCTGCCGATCAGGGCTTTCATGGCAGCAGCAGCGCAGAGCTGAACATAAATGATGAAGGAAATTATGCCAGGATTTATATTTATCCTGATCCCCCTCTGCCGTTTGAAGATCTTGATCAGCTCAGCATGTGGGTGAATCCGCAGTCAGGGGATGGATCGGTTCAGGTAGAACTCTATTTTGATGGGGATGGGGACGATAGCTACGACAGCAAGAACGCCGGTGATGCGAGGCTCATCTCTCAGAAAAAAACATGCTCAGAGGCAGGAATGTCCCGCGATGCCTGGAATGAGCTGGATGGATTTGATCTTCAATATAATAAGTATAAAGATAATAACATTCCAGCTGAAAGCCTTGATGACTATAAGATCAAGCTGAAAGACAAAAGAATTGTAAAAATTTACATTTCGGTTTACAGGGACATCAATGTATCCCAGACATCTGCTCTTATCGATTACATCAAGATCGGCGACGAGATAATAAGCTTTGAGCCTCTGGAAAAGGAGGATATTAAAGATGGCCCCTCTTCCGCGACTCCTGGCGGCCTTATCACCTATACCATAACCTATGGAAACAATGGTTTGGAGCCGGTCGATTTAGTTGTCAAAGAGAAATACGATCAAAAAACGGTATTTATCGCCGCCTATCCATCGCCGGACTCCGGCACCTTCGACACATGGACCTTTCATGATCTTCCTGCTGGTGCTCACGGACAGATCGTGATCAAGATGAGAAGCCGCAAGCCTGCCGCGAAGGCTGTCATCGACAGTCACGTATCAGGCAATGGATTCATGTCTCGCGAAGGCATGCTTTCCACTGAATTCAACAGCTACATTATCACGAACAGTGTGCATATCGAGGCAGGCGAGTTTAATTACTCGGCAAGCACTGAAACGAGAATTCGGCCAATAATCGGGTCCACTCTTGCGTTTGGTGAGCATGGGTCAGGTAGCTATCAGGCAGATGAGAAGCTCACATACAATTCCGCGAGCATCAGCGCAGAGCGCCATATCCTTGCCGGATTCTCTCCCTGCGCCATTAACCAATCTACAAAGAGCGCTCCCCTTCTCCTGCGAGGGGATTGGTCGGCAAATTTGAGGGCAGATAACGATTACCGGGACATTTCATGGAGCGATAGATACTATGAAGGTCGGGACATGAACATCAGCTATCAGGCACAGCTGGGCAAAACTCTCTCTTACCTGAAGACTGCTGCCGCCTTCCAGGGCCTGGCTGATCGCAAATCACTCTGGCCCGGAGGGCTCGCCGATACGCATTTGGCCGGAAACTTTACCCTGGCAGGCGAGGCAAGATGGAGGTGGGCTAATAAGACCATAAGTCCAGAAAAGGAGTGGCTGGCCTGTAGCTGCCCAATCGAGGACAGTCTCATAGCCTCATAAACGGGTGCGCCTCGGGGAGGGGCAATGAAAATGAGCCAGGGCGAAAAAAGAAGGCAAATCATCCGCCTGTCTCTAATTCCTGGCTCCGATATTCGTTTTTAGCTATCAACTAGAAGCCTGAGTGAACACATCCACAATGACCACGTTGCTCGGCTGGTTGTTCACTACAAAGTAGAACATGTGCCTTCCCAGCTGACCGGCGATGAAGCTCATGCTGCTATATCCCGGCTCGAATTGAGCGGCCTTGTAATCTGTGTTGACTGCGTTGGTCTGGATCAGCTTGAAGAAGCTGCCCTCCCCGCCGGATGGCACGCTGGCCACCAGTTGCAGAGATGAGCCCAGCGGGATTGCCGCGTACTGGGTCCAGTTGGTCTGGCCGGATATCCAGAGGTCATTGCTCCTGGTGGCCTGAGATGAAGCATAGGTTGCATAAGGCAGCCACAGCCCGTTTCTGTAATAGACTCCCAGGGGAGTCTGTCCGGCGATGTTGTAAGATACAGGGCTGCTCACTGCGTCGCTCATCACGTACATTGTCGGTGTTACGACGGTCTTGTAGTATTCTCTGTAAGGCACAAATGTGCTGCCGGGAACGGGCAGGTCCAGCCACGTTACCATGCCGGAGATTCCTTCATCCATCATTGAAGAGCGGTCATATCTGCTTACGTATCCGCCCTCCAGGTAGTCTTCTCCCCATGCGATACCGATCAGCATACAGGCGGCAAGCGCCGCCATGCACATAATAACCCTTGTAGGATTCATTTACTACACCTGATTACTTCTTATGCCCTTTTCTTGGCAAAAATTTATTGATTGCGGTTCCGGTTGAATTTCCAATATTTACGATTTTTATTATAACTGCAATCAGCAAAGAGGGCCGGAGGGAGGCCCTCTTTTCAGGAGGTTCAGATGGCAAGGCCCACAATTCCCTTCTTGCCAGTACAGTCTATGTCTATCATAATTTATAGCCCTTTTTTTCAGGTACAGGTCATATTGATTTCATCTAGATGATCCTGATTCATAACCGCAAGCCTATTATCCTCAAAGCCGGGGATGCTAACTATGGCCATGAATGTGCAACGTTTCATAGAGGATGCCATCGCGGAAATCAGGCGCGATGTAAGGGGCCGCGCCATTATTGGATTGTCGGGTGGCGTAGACAGCTCGGTATGCGCCATGCTGGGCCATCGCGCTATTGGGGACCGCCTGGTTCCTGTTTATGTGGACTCTGGACTCATGAGGCAGGATGAGTCGGATCGAATTGAGCAGCTCTTCCAGGGCATCGGTCTGGTGCGCGTGAATGCGCATGAGCGTTTCCTCAATGCTCTAAAAGGGGTCACGGACCCGGAAAAGAAGAGAAAGATCGTGGGCGAGACATTCATTCGCGTCTTCGAGGAGCAATCACGCAAGATAGGAGGCAACTGCCTCATGCAGGGCACCATCTACCCGGACAGAATCGAGTCTGACGGCGGAATCAAGGCCCATCACAATGTCGGCGGCCTGCCCTCTTGCATGGATTTCAAGACCATAGTCGAGCCCCTGCGGGACCTTTACAAGGACGAGGTTCGCGAAGTTGCCAGGGCTCTGGGCCTTCCAGAGGAGATCAGCGAGAGGATGCCCTATCCCGGACCGGGCCTATCGGTGCGCATACTGGGCGAGGTCACATCCGAGAAGCTGGATGTGGTTCGCAAGGCCAATGTAATTGTTGAGGAAGAGGTAGAGAAATTCCATCCCTGGCAGGCTTTTGCGGCATTGCTCGGCAAAGCCACTGGCGTAAAGGGCGACATCCGGGTCTACGGCTGGGTGGTGGCGATTCGTTCCGTATCCTCCCGAGACGCCATGACTGCGGAGGCGATGGAGCTTCCCTGGGAGACGCTCAAGCGCATCTCCAGCCGCATAACCAGCGAGATTCCAACTGTAGCCAGAGTAGTTTACGACCTGACACCCAAGCCTCCGGGAACGATTGAGTTCGAGTGAACGGCGATTGATGTCATTAAGATATCTAACAGATAACTCTTTTTTTGGCAGATGCTCTTTAGCAAGGCTGCCTAAGGTGCCGAAAGCTCAATAAATGCGCGACATAGCTTGGATGACTCATCAACGGTTGGTCTCAAGCACGAAGCGCCCCTTTTGCGTAAGTCGGTATTTCTGTTTGCTGCTACGAGGTCTGTCCGGACGCGTCATCTCTATCAAGTTTTGCCTGATAGCTGGCAAGAGGTATGCTTTTCTGAAGTGTTCGTCATCTCTCAGACCAAGGCTTTGTTGGAGATCGCGCCTAGTCATATCACCTCGAAATGCCTCAAGCATTTGCAGGACTTCCGGGGCAATTTGCAGGCCAACTTCCCCTGTGACTTCCGGGGCAACTTCCGTGGTAACTCCCTGAGCAAAGAATGTCAGAGTTACGCCTGTATTTTCATCTGATGTCCAAACAGGCTCTGCAAGCCCTCTTTCTTTGCATTTTGTTAAGATCAGGACGCTACCGCGTCCTATCATCTCCATAAAGCCGCGTAAATAAAGAACATGTGCAATATCAGGATTCCTAAGCACGGAAAGATGGCCACGGACCAGTGTTTCGGGAGTAATTCCTTCTGGCAAGCTGCCTGAGTTCCAAATCTCCAGTCGTTTTGGATAAATATTCACCGTAACGCCACCAGAAGAGTCTGCATAGTCCCGGTGCGCAAATGCATTAATTAAACCTTCGCGTATCGCTTCCGGTGGATATAGAAATTCATCCAATCGTTGCAGCTTATTCCTTGGAAACGTCGCAATTGTTGGTGTGTTGCGGGCAATGAAATCGAATGTCTTTTCAAGTACAGGAACCAGCGGCCCTTCAAAAGACTTCATGTCTCTAAAGGTATTGCCGCCTTTGTCTGAGGAAAAATATGCAGCTCTAACTCGAACCTGTGGCAATCTTTTTGCAGGATTCTGGCCAAATAAAACGTCACCGCCATTTGTCAATCTTCCATATTTTGCGGCTGATAGGTCCTCAAGTATTGCGTAGGGATCTTCAGTATCCCTGAAAAAAGAAGGCCTAACTCTTCGAATATTCACCACAGAAAAACGGATTTCATCCATATCAATATCAAGCTCAATATCTGCAGAAGAGAAGCGTCTCTCCCATCGTTCCGGTTCCGCTTGCTTACGCAGCACCATATCGCGGATAGTATCGATATCAGCTTTTTGGGTTCTTTGGCCTATCCTGAGATAGATTGAATCCCGGAATGCATAGGGAATGTCTTTGCCAGCTGGAACTTCTATAACGAGCAGAGATTTCCCTTCAACTTCTTGCATCTGGACGGAGACCAGCGATCTTGGGGAAATGTGTATTTGCAAAACATTTTCTATATTCTTTTTCAGATTAATCGGATTTTCAACGCCCAATAGCTGTCCCATGTCACCAATACCGCATATCAGGTAACCGCCTGCAGAATTAAGGAAGCCGCAGATTGTCTGACCAATCAGATCGAGGTTTTCGCAATTAGATTTAAACTCGATTCTTCGACTTTCGCCAAGATAAAGGATCTCTGCAAGCTCTTCTTTCTTCATGAGTGTCCTCCATTATCCTGGAGCGTTTTGATAATGCGGTCTTTCTTGGAAAAATTCTCCTCCAAAAATGCCTCGACTTCTTGATATCGAGAAAATTGGGCAGTCGCAAATAGCGCAGCATCATCGTTCGTGATGAATTTTTGAACCCAATCGCCCTGCTTATCCCGGATAGGCCTCTGGGAGAGAATAGACTCTTCATACATGTCGATAACGTGGAGATCATCCATTAATTTGTTAGGCTTCAGATAGATATTCCTTCGTCCTGTCTCTCCCTTGAAGGTAATATTCTCCAGAAGAGATTTCGCAAATACAACATGATCATGCGCCAGAAGCCAGCGCGGCTTATTCAGCTCAATGGCTTTTCGAATCTCTTTATGAGTGATGGAAAGTCCTGCCTCATCTTTTCCGCTTCCATAGTGAGGAGTAATGAGCCCTAAAAACAGGTCGCATTTCTCCACTGCATACAGGCAGTTTTCGAAGGCCGAGATATTTGAAAAGACTGGCATTGTTCCCTTATGCGACATCCAGACTTCATAACCGAAAGTGGTCAATAGAGCGTAGATTCGATCCAACAGCTCTTCGTATCCATATACGGTGGATGAAACCATGACAATGAGGTTTTTTCGGTCCAGCATCTTTTGTCTCCGTTGGCCATCTTCCAGTTTCGTTGCCTTCTGCCTAATCTTTTATTCCAAGATACAATATCCCTAATCTGGGTATTTACCATAATCGGCAGCTGGGGTGTCATGCCGAGAGAGCATCATGAGAGCCTTCTGCTCAATTGGATCTTGCATTCATCGCATATAATAATCTATTCGGCGGCGACAGATCTCTTTGCTTGGGATTTTTTCTATTAAGTGCATTAGCGATACTAGATCAATCTCATGAGCGGATACTTCTTTTCGGAGTCGTACTCCAGCCTGGCGCTCACGATCTCGCCTTCAAAATCTATCTGCACCAGTGCGATTATCATGCGCCCTTCCAGCTCGCCGTAGCCGAAGAAGTTCTCAGATAGCATCTTACGGTCGATCTGGACGCTCACCTTCTTCACATAAGGCTGCAGGGAGATGCTCTTCTCCATGGCCTCTTCCAGGCTGGCCGCGGTCTTCAGGCTGACCGGCGCTCCCACAAACTGATGGTAGAGCGCTCCGAGCTTTATACCAGCCTCAAAAGCAGCTATCTCTTTTTTCGTAGGCGTGAGATCACCACCGGACTGCCAAGATAGAGCGTGACGAGAATTATGACCACAAGCGTGGCCTCAAGGATATCATGCTGGCGGAAGAGAAACAATCCCACCACCATAAATATACTGCCCAGTATCGCCATTACGCGAAGGTCTTTGATCTTGGGATAGGAGATGCTGCTCACCATGAGCAGCGCCAAAAAAAGCATGAGCGCAGCGGATAGTACCGGCCTTCCCAGGAGGACGCTGGCCGAAAGGGCAATTCCCGCCGCGGGGATGGGAAGCCCCTCAAAGAATGCGTCTCCTCCTCCGGAGACTACATTGAACCTGGCCAGGCGGAGCGCTCCGCAGAGCAAAAAGAAGATCCCCAGGAGCCAGAGGCCTGGAGGCAGGCGAAATGCGGTGATGGCCAGAAATGCGGGCGCAGCCCCGAAGGAGATCAGGTCGGCAAGCGAATCGAGGTTTGCACCAAGAGGACTGCCTCCGAATTTTCTCGCTAGAAATCCATCCAGGCCGTCTGCCATTGCGGCCAGAAGGATGAACACCACAGAGTACTGGGGATAGATGGCACCCCAGGCTCCACCGACTGCAAGAAGCGCCAGGAATCCAAAAGCGACGTTCAGGAGCGTGAACAGGTCCGGCAGCCGTATGACCCGGAAGACATTCATGAATTCCTCACTGCAACCACCGTCTCTCCCGCCCGGACCTTGTCTCCCTTATTTGCAAGCAGAGTGTAGCCCATTGGAATGCTGACTTCTACCCTCGAACCGAAGCGAATCATGCCTATTCTCTCTCCTCGCGACACCTGATCGCCGGGATGAACATAGCAGACGATCTCCCTGACCAGCGTTCCGGTTATCTGGCGCAGCTCCATGATTCCGTCAACGGTTTCCAGATGCATCCTGTTCTGCTGATTTTTGCATGCCCGTCCCATGAACGCAGGCAGATGGGTGCCTTTTCTGTATTCGATATTGCGAACATATCCATCCAGCGGAGCTCGGTTGACGTGAACATTGGATGGACTCATGAAGATGGTGATTTTTTCCGGGTTGGCCTGGATGACCTTTCCATCGGCGGGCGCGAGCATGCCATCCCCGCTGGGAAGGCGATCCGGGTCCCTGTGGAAGAAGATCATGAAAACAAATCCCGCCAAAGATACGGCGGACAGAAGCCAGATTCCCGCGGCGGCAAGCCCCACGGTGAGAAAGACGGGTGCCATTACCCAGGCGGTTGAATTTCTCGCTAGCTTCATGCGGTATCGTTTCTCCTTGGTCTGATCTCTGCTGCAAGATCATCAATGATTGATAAAAGCTCCGGCAAGAGCAGAAATACCAGGTAGGATATAGCCAGAAGAGCGATGGCAGAGCCGATCTTTGCAATTATATTATGGGCAATATCAAAGCTGCCATCTCCAAACCAGCTACCTCCATAGGCTACGAGCACGAATCCATTTCTCACAATGTTTAAGAGATATATGGATAGCGTGGATGTCACCAGAGCTGCAAGCTTGCGGTTTAGAGGCGCCTGAACCGATAGAATCAATCCGGCAAACAGGGCAATGCTCTCAATGGCAGTGCAGGCCAGGATTATCTGCACCGATCGGCCGTTTAGGCTCATGATGTTCCAGCTTTCCATGATCACCGGGACGGAGAGAAATTGCAGCGTCTTTGTCGTTATCTGGGTGGTAAATCCGATCAATCCCACCTGGAGAGCGGAAATCTCAGCGAACGGGAAATAGACAATCCCGCAGACAGCTGCGGCGTAGCTGGCCCAATAGCATGCTTTGGATGAAAAGCCCCGGCTCATCACAATCCAGGCCATATAGAAGCTCAAGAAGCCTGCTGCTGAAAAGAGGGCCACATTGAAGTAATCATCAATAGCCATGTAGTGATCTATTTGACCTAACCAGAAGAGGGCAAAGAGTGCCCATCCTGGAACTGCAACATGGCTGATCCCGGTCAGGGCCGATGTCAGGAGCAGCGCCAAGCTAATCCAGAGCAGATAAGCAACCAGCCAATCCAGCATCATCCTTCATAGAAGTACCACAGGTTTATTTAGCATTATCTGCTTAGATCCATCCGCAATGATTTTAGTGCGAAGCCAGAGACGAATCTTTAGATGGGGTTAGGTTGAATATGACAAAAAGCATTTTAATTGTTATTTCTGCGGTAGGCATAATTCTGTCATTCTTATTTTTATCTGTCTTGTCATTTGCACAGACATCATCTGTGCAGTCGTCGGTGCAGATGGCATCCGGGCAAGCATCGTCTGCTAAGGCTCACGGGCTCTCAATCGCAGCAGACCAGAAGATCGACCTCCGTCTGGGAGAGTTTCTGGCGGCAGAAGCAGACGGGAGTGCCGGGAGAGAAAAAATACCTGTGATTGTTATGCTCAATGCCACTGCTCCATCCAGCCAAGATAGCCTCTTTCCTGATGATCAAACCTCCAAAGGCCTCTCGGTCAAGTACCGGTTTCATCTGATCCCCGGTTTCGCTGGAGAGGCTTCGAGTAATGCTATCAGAGATATGGCGGAGAGCAAATTGGTATCGGGAATCTATTTTGATGGCAGCGCACGGATCTCTTTAAATGAATCATCCGCAGGGCAATCAACGAACGGCTCCGCCACCCAGGAGGAATATAATGACGGGTATATTTCCCCTGCCAGGATAATAAAAGCAGACAAGCTCTGGGAGAAGGGGATCAACGGCACGGGAATAACCGTGGCTGTGATTGATTCCGGCATCGACAAGAATCATCCAGACCTGATCGGCAAAGTAGTAGCCGAGAAAAATTTCCTGGCGGATGAGATCACGGCTGACGATCTGCTGGGACACGGAACAATGGTGGCTGGGATAATAGCCGGATCAGGGGCGGCCTCCAATGGCAGCTACAAGGGAATTGCTCCCGGAGCAAAGCTGATCAGCGTCAAAGTAATCAATGGCAAAGGCGACGGCAAAGTCTCGGATATCATTGCGGGAATTGAATGGGCTGTTTACAATGGTGCAGATATCCTCAGCCTTAGCCTGGGCGGCATAAATTTGGGCGAGACCAATCCCCCCATAACCATGGCTGCGGACAATGCCGTCAGAGGGGGTGTGGTGGTCTGCGTGGCGGCAGGAAATCGCAACAGCAGCGATACCGGTGGTCAGGTATCGAAAACCAGCAGCAGTCAGACTGACGGAAGCCAGACAGGCAATAGTAGAACGCCGATTGAATTGTCTCAGAGAGATGGCAGCGATAGCGCCAAGAAGGACGTCTATTATCTCCTCATTCCAGTCGTCCTGGCGCTTCCGCCGGGATTGATCGACTCGCCGGGCGATGGCGTTAAGGTGATTACCGTTGGCGCGACGGACGCGTCAGGCCGCATCGCCAGCTTTTCCGGTTCAGGGCCCACCAGAGACGATAGGATCAAGCCGGATGTCGTGGCACCGGGCGTTGACATCATCTCCATTGTGCCCACGGGAATAAAACGGCCCAGCCCGGTTGATTACTACTATTCCAGTGAGTCCGGAACCAGCCTTTCTGCACCGGTGGCGGCCGGCTTGGCGGCGCTGCTCTTGCAGGCAGACAGAAATCTGAGCGCCGCAGGCGTAAAGGCGGCTATGACCCGGGGAGCGAAAAAACTGGACAGCACTCTTGGCGAGAGCTACGAGGAGTTCTATCAGGGGGCAGGAATGCTCGATGCCCTCTCCTCCTATGAGCTTCTGGCAAATAGCAGCAATATCTGCGGAACGATTCCGGATCGCTGGACTGCGGGCCGCTGGGCATATCTGCCCGCGGGAAAGGGAGTGTACGTTGGGCTGGATACGGGCGCAGACAGGCCGCAGAAGAAGATTTATGCCCTGGCTCCGGGAGACGAAGACTGGAGCTTGCGTTTTGTATTCTTTTCCGATCGCAGCATAGAAGACCTCAAGACCTCTGTGCAGGGGGAGGTGGCTGACTGGGTAAACCTTCAGCCTTTGCCCAGGACTTTTGCCGCCAATGATCAGAAGGTCTTTGCCGCCTCAATAGCGGTGCCGCAGGATACCGCACCAGGCATTTATAGCGGCACCATCGAGATTGCTGACGGCGGCGAGACGCTTCTGGATATTCCCATCAGCGTGAATGTGGCGATGCCCCTGAAAATCTCACGGGGAGAGGCCAATGGCACAGGGTCTCTAAACGGAAGCGAATGGCGCTATTACTATCTGGAGATGAATCCCGGAACAACCGATTTTGAAGTTACCCTCGGCTGCAAGCAAGACACTAAGCTCGATCTGTTCCTGCTCTCGCCTACCAGCGAGTATTATACCGGCGAAAGATCAGGCAATGATACCGGCAGAGCTGCCGGCATCAAGACCAATTCCAGCATGATTAATGCTTCTGAGACCGTCGTCCAGAAGGCTGGTAAAAAGATAACATATCCTCCTTCGGGAAGATGGCTGATAGCCGTGCACAGTGAGAATGCGACTACTCCGTCCAATTATACCCTTCAGGTGGAAAGAAGCCAACTGATGACAGATCCCCTGCGCTGGAATCTGGAGTCAGCGGCAGCCGGAACCAGCAACAAGATGCAGTTTTTCCTCAAAAATCCCGGTCTGTCCCTGCAGAATCTCAGTTATACCGGGATGATTGAGAATACT
Organism: Methanothrix sp.; assembly: GCA_035403205.1. Taxonomy (GTDB): domain Archaea; phylum Halobacteriota; class Methanosarcinia; order Methanotrichales; family Methanotrichaceae; genus Methanothrix. Next base: position 52,888 of record DAONES010000001.1, read on the forward strand.
ACTATTCGGGAATATGAGGGCCGCGTGGGATACAAGGAGACTTGGAATCAGACCGTAAATGTAACTGAGAGCACAAAGAAGATCTCTGCAGAGTTGACGAGTCAGGACAGAGGTAATAAGAGCGAAGTTGCCCTTGTCTTTGAGAACCCCAGAGGCACTGCCAGTGAGGAGAATGCCGATTTGGGGACAGACAATCTCGGTCCCCTGGAGATCAGCAATCCGGAGCTGGGCAACTGGACGGTGAAGGTTTATGGATATGATGTTCCTATGGATGGCAAATCCTTCCGGGTTTCCATAAAGGAGTATGCTGAGGAGAACTGGAGCTGGATTTCAGCCTGGGGGCCGGATCGGCTGGAGAGCGACAGCAATGGGACGGTGCAGGCGGCCATCGCAATTCCCGTGAAGACATCGATTCCCAGGGTAGATGGATATATCAAAATCTCCTCAGACCGGCACACACTCGAGATTCCGGTCAGCGTCACCATTGCCGGCACCAGGCTGACAGGTCTCTCAGAGGAACGGGCTGTTGACACGGACAGCGATGGCCTCATTGATGTTCTATCCCTGGGGTTCGGAGTGAACATCAGCGCGCCGGGAGAGTTCAGGCTCAACGGCGCGATGGCAGATTGCAGCGGCAACTGGATTGGCAGCATTGACCGCAGCTTTGCGCTCCAGAAGAGCGGGAGCATACTGGTCAATGCCAGCGGGATTGATATCTGGAGATACGCCAAATGCGGGCCACTGAGAATTCAAAACCTGATTCTCTACGATAAGGACGGAAGCTATATCGATCGATTCGACAGGGACATAATCATAGACCGAAAGCCAGAAGAGTTCCAGCCGCCTGCCGCCTACCTGAGCGGCGAGTTTTCCAACCGAACGACCAGCTCTGCGATCGCCATTGGGGTAAATGTGACTGTCGTCAAGCCGGGCCGCTATGAGCTGCAGGGCATCATCCTGGATGACGCCGGAGATCAGGTTGGTGAAGCGAGCGCAGAGGGCGATCTCTCCGCTGGAAACACCACGATGCTGCTGCAGTTTGATCCTGCGTCCTTTGTAGCGCAGGGCGAGCCTTCAGCAGTGCATCTGGGGGATCTGGTACTCAGCCGCAATAAGAGCCTCCTGGAGAGGAGAAGCGATGCCTGGAGTTCGGACATGATGGACCCGCAGGTGTTTGAGGCGGAAACGGCGGAAAGCAGCATTTCCGCAGTTCCTGTGGTCAAGCTGGGCGGATATGATGGGGTGACGCTGTAGCTGGGCCGAGCGGGCTTTTCCGGAAACCGGCTTCCTGAAGCTTTCCTGGACGGGGCTGCAAAGGACAAAAACAGCTTTTAATTATTTATTATGCAAGAGGATAGATCAAAGGGCCAGAGGGCTCAGGAACCTGAGAACGGGCAAGGATTTGCCGCTTTGCAGGAACATTCTGCATTGGGCCGTTGGGAAGAGAAGGCAACATTGCCCCGGAGCTTGGAGAATATTTCCTTCTCGTCTGCAACCATCATAGCGGCTGCGATTCTATTATTATATCTGGGCATTTGGTTTGCTCTCCGGGCAGACGAATGGCACAATATGCTCTTTTCAGATGTATTTACTGTTATATTAAATTCTGTGGCATCATTATGTTTGTTATATGCTGCATATGTCTCTTATAAAATTGAAAAGGATTTTTATCCAGGCTGGATGATGATTTTTTTATTTCAGCTATTTTTCACCATTGGGGACGCATTATGGGCTTTTTATGAGATCATTCTGGAGCAGAGCCCGTCTCCATCTACTGCCGATGTATTCTATCTCCTTTCATTCCCCTTATTTCTGGCAGGAGTCATAGTCCTTCCTTCATATCGGTTTAATGCCAGTGATCGGATCAAGCTGCTGCTTGACACTTGCATTGTTCTTATTTCATCAGTAATAGTATATTGGTCAGCTATAATTGCCCCAACATTGAGCGCAAATTCCGATGCCGATCCGATTATCGCCGTCCTTTCCGTGGCCTATCCCATTATGGACCTAGTTTTATTTTTTGCTCTGATTGATCTGTTGCTTAGACGGCAGAGCATCTCCGGATCGAAGCCCGTATTGCTGCTGATGGCATTTTGCGCAATAAATATCATTACAGACGCATATTACATGCAGCAGTCCCTGGAAGGCACTTACCAGTCCGGCGGATTGCTGGATTCCGGATGGATACTCGGATACCTGATTGTCGGGCTTGCTGGAATTGCCCATGTAGATGCTCTTAAATCCGGCAAATATATAATCAACAGCCAGATTGAGCCGCACTATGGAGAGTTGACCTGGCCGCTTTATCTTCCTTACGTCTGCGTCGGAGGAGTATTCTTCCTGCTTGTCTGGAGCCATGATCATCCTCTGCCAATCTCTTTTTATAATTTATCGATAGCCATTGCCGCCATCATCTGCATTGTTATTGCCCGCCAGATTCTGGTCCTTCGTGAAAATTCCAGGCTTTTTCAGGAGGCAAAAGCAGAGATCTCAGAGCGCAAGAAAACTCAACTGGAGATATCGAGGCTCAACCTCGATCTGGAGCAGCGAATCAAGATGCGCACCTGCCAGCTGGAAGAGACGAATAGAGACCTGCAAAGGGCCAAGGAGCTGGCGGAATCGGCCACCCGCGCCAAGTCCGAATTTCTGGCTAATATGAGTCATGAGATTCGAACTCCCATGAATGCAGTCATCGGCATGACCGAACTGATGCTAGAGTCGAGCCTTACTCAAGAAGAACAGCGCGAGTACCTGGAGACAATCAAAAAAAGCGGAAACGCATTGCTGGCGATAATCAATGACATCCTGGATATCTCCAAGATCGAGGGGGGAAAGATGCAGCTTGCAAATGAGATGTTTGATCTGCGAGATTGCATCGAAAATTCGATGGACCTGGTGGCGGCACAGGCGGCAGTCAAAGGATTGGAACTGGCATACATTTTGCAGGAGAACCTTCCTACGCGGCTCTCAGGAGATGAAGCCAGGTTGCGGCAGATTCTCATCAACCTTCTGGGCAATGCGGTGAAATTTACAGAGCATGGTCAAGCAGTTCTTTTCGTCAGCCTCGTATCCGATGAAAAAAGATCGGCAAATGTGGATTTCTCCCGCTGTCAGGAGGAATTTCTCTTCATCGTAAGAGATACTGGAATCGGAATAACGCCGGAAGACGCGGAGAAATTATTCCGGCCATTCACGCAGGGCGACTCGTCCAAAACGAAAAATTTCAGCGGCACAGGTTTGGGCCTGGCCATCAGCAAAAGGCTGGTGCAGCTCATGGGCGGCAGGATCTGGATTGAGAGTGAAATTGGCAAGGGAAGCGCCTTTCACTTCACTATAAAAGCAGAAGCGATCAGAGAAAAAGAGCCGCAACCAGCCAGAGATCAAGCCCTTTTGGGAAAGAGAGTGATCATAGTCTCAGGCAATAATTGCCTCAGGACTATGCTCTCTCGGATTATCTCTCCCTGGGGCTCTGCCGTTTCCGAGTGCCCTGACGGCAATTCCGCTCTGGTGGCGATGTTGGGGGACCATATCGACCTCGCAATTGTCGATACCGTCCTTCCGGATATGGGCGGCGCAGACCTGGCACGCAGGATCAAATCGAAAGGGCACGAAGGTACCTCTGTAGCCATAATGAGCTACATCGGTGGAAATATTCAACCTGACGATTTTGTGAGCGGATGGCTGGCTAAGCCGGTTAAATTCCAGGCACTGCACAGTCTCATCTCAAAGATCTTCGGTGCAGAAAACGGCTTGAAGACCTCTCAGCCCATAAAACCGGATGACTATAGAAGGCCAAAGCATGAAGAGAGCATATCCATATTGCTGGCGGAGGACAATCCTGTTAACGAGAAAGTTGCTCAAATGATGCTTAAGCGCCTGGGATACAAAGCAGATGTGGCATCCAATGGATTGGATGTCTTGAATTTGCTGAACGCGAAGAGATATGATTTGATACTGATGGATATCCAGATGCCTCAGATGGATGGGCTGGAGGCCACGCGCATCATCAGGGAAAAGATGCAGCCAATCGACCGACCCTGCATCATCGCCATGACTGCCTATGCTCTGGAAGGCGACAAGGAAGCATGCCTGAAAGCCGGCATGGATGATTACATAAGCAAGCCGATCCAGCTCAAGGAGCTCGAAAATGTTCTGCAGAGATGCAAAGATCGGATGAAAGAGCCTGATCGATGAATTTGATGGCTGAATTTGACCTCAGAAGACCATCGAATAAGCAGCGCGGACGCTGCACTGATGCCTGGATTATACGGGCAGTCTTTCTTAAATAACAATAAGTGCAATTGTCTATGGGAAGCGATAGGAAGCCATAGTGATGTTATGCACTACTGAGGTATTCTTGCGGTGAATTTCTGAAGTAATATCATGGAGGTATTAATATTAAACAACTAATTGAAGCAATATGCATAACTGCAATCATGGTTGCAGTGGCATTCTCCGGTTGCGCGGAGAAGCAAACAACAGAAAACTCAGTCCAACAAAACGAATCCGATTTGAAGGAAGCTAACCATAACGCGGATTTGAGCTCAAGAGAATCCAATGCAAGCCTCTTCTTGCAGGACTTTAGCCAGGTAAATGATCCCTACAAGAAGACGCTCTTTGCCACAGGTCAGGGGCAAAGGAACGAGTCCATCAATTATTACGAGAACCTGACCACATCCCTGATGGCTTTTCAGGAGAAGTACAAGGACTATCGACCCCAGGAAATCAAGTCGGACACCCAATTCACCGGGGATATGAGCAATGTTTCGTCCATTATTTCCGGCGTAAGAGATGAGATCTATACTGGCAATCTCACCGAGGCTCATAAGACGCTTGAAGTGGTGAGGCCCGTCTTCCAGGGGATACTGACTCGGAACCATCTATTGCCCCTGAGCGTGGCGCTGGTGGACTTTCATGACGCTATGGAACTGGTATTGGCTGCCGCCAATAACAAGGATGCATCAGGCGTGATGGAGACTTATCCCAAGGCGGACGAGAAATTGAAAGCTGTGGAGTCCATTAACGATGAATCAGGAATAAAGGCCATAAGGGCGAACCTGGACGCAGTGATGAATCTGGCCAAAGAGAACAAGACCGGTGAGCTTCCGGCTAAGGCCGCGGAACTGAAGGCGAGCTATGTGATTGTATATCTGGCATCCAGTTAGCCACGATTGCAGGAAAAGTCATTGGCGGTCAGATAAGCTAGCGTTTTCTTTTGACTCGCCTATTCTCTTTTTGTCTCGTATTGGATAAAGCGCTTCATATTCCATCTACTCGGGTCCCGTCTACTCAGGTCTCACAGAAAGGCAGATAGGAGGCCCTACAACTTCAGGGGCGAGAGTTGATCATTACTCATCGCATCTGTACTTGATTTGGTTGCCCATGTGCTCGGCCCCCCATTCACAGAGCTGATCGAGGATCGGCATCAGGGATCTTCCCATCTCCGTGAGCGAATACTCCACCTTCGGCGGGACCTGCGTGTAGACCTTTCTGCTGACAAGCCCGTCCTCCTCGAGCTGGCGGAGCTGTTTCGTGAGCATCCTCTGGGTGATCCTGGGCTGAAGCCTATCCAGCAGCTGGCTGAAGCGCAGCGTCTCATCGTTCAGCTCATAAATGATCAGCGGCTTCCATTTGCCTCCGATCACATCCAGCGTCGCATCCATCGGCCAATCGTATTTGCATTCCTGAGGAGGGCTGTTCATTGGTATCAATCCTGTTAGTAGGTATCAAATCTGTTAGTACATGCTACATATACTTTTCACGGTTGATGCATGGGAATGAAAATAGCGAAGAATACCTGAAGAATACCATGAAGATGTATGAGGTGTCAATAGAATGCTATTCAGAGAAAACCCTAAAAATGGCGACAAGCTTTCTGTACTTGGATTCGGGTGCATGCGTCTACCCATGAAAGGAGATGGCAGCATAGATGAAGAAAGGGCGGCGAGCCAGGTGCGCTATGCCATCGACCGGGGAGTGAACTATGTTGATACTGCCTGGCCGTATCATATGGAGCAGAGCGAGCCGTTCTTGGGGCGCGCTCTGTCCGGAGGATACCGGGAAAAGGTCAAGCTTGCGACAAAACTGCCCACCTGGATGGTGAAGAGCCGGGATGACATGGACCTCTTCCTGAAATCTCAAATGGAAAAGCTCAATACCGATCATATCGACTACTACCTGGTCCACTCTCTCGTTGGCGATCTGTGGGATGGCATTGAAAAGCTTGGCGTGGCTGACTTCCTCGATAAGGCCAAAGCCGACGGCCGCATCATTAACGCTGGTTTTTCCTTTCACGGCTCTGGAGAGGATTTCAAGAGGATAGTTGACGCCTATGATTGGGATTTCTGTCAGATTCAATACAACTTTTTGGATGAACGAAACCAGGCAGGGACAGACGGCCTCGAATATGCAGGCAAAAAGGGCCTGGGCGTGATCATCATGGAGCCACTGCGGGGAGGAATGCTCGCAAGCCGCGTGCCTGCTTATGTGCAGGAGATTTGGGACGAGTCCCGGACGAAGAGATCTGCTGCAGAGTGGGGTCTGCGCTGGGTATGGAACCACCCGGAGGTAACGGTTGTTCTATCAGGGATGAACGATGAGAGTCACATTGAAGAGAACCTTGCTGCGGCGGAGAGAGCAATTCCAAATGCCCTTAATGAAGAGGAACTGGGGCTGGTCAAGAGGGTGGAGAAGAAGTACCGGGAGCTGATGAAAGCAGGCTGCACGGGTTGCAGATACTGTATGCCCTGTCCTGAAGGAGTGAACATTCCTGTCTGCTTTGAATGGTACAACAGCATGCATATGTCTGAAAAAGCCGATGATGCGAGGTTTTTCTATGCGGTCCAGCTGAGCGGCATCCTGTCTGCTGGAGAGGCGGCCTATGCATCACGGTGCAAGCAATGCGGAAGATGCCTTGAGAAATGTCCCCAGCATCTGGATATTCCAGAGCTTCTTCTATCGGTTGTCGAAGATATGGAAGGGCCTGATCTCGAAAAGAGGGTGGCCATCGCCAAGCAGGTGTTTGGGATGGCCTGATGGTCCTGAGATTTCGATTTACGAGCCGCCCAATACTATTATTTGCAGGGCGGCCTTGAACGCCTTTGATCCATCCGGGCCTGATAATTCGATTGTGGCATTATAGATGCCCGGTTTTGCGCCTGAATTCCAGATTCCTGATAGTTCGCTTTCCGATGACGGCTTCAGATTAACCCTGCCGGCATTCGATCCGTCTGGGCCGATGATATCGGCATAGATCTCAAGATTGGTCAGATCAATGGTTTCCGCGGGTCTTCCGGAAGCAGTTGAGTTAGAACCGGTACCGGTAATGCCGATGGCTGCATTTATTTGAACCTCATGATTGAGATTCGCAGGGTTGGGCTGAGCACTAATATTATTTAGCTTGAGTTCAGACAATGCAGTCGAGTTATTCGCCGGATTTGCGGCTGTATTGCCCGCTGCATTTGAAGCTTGACTGGCTTTTTTCCTGGCATCTATCTGAGCATTAAGCAGTCTTGCCTGTTGCGGACCGCTCAGACCAGCTGGTGCATCCTGCACAGCCTTTCCTTCTAAAAAAGCGATTGCGCTTTGCGTCCAATCCGGCTGTTCGCCCTTGCAGGCCGGGCAATCCGCTAACGTTGACTGCGCAAAGCCGGATGCAAGCATAAATGCGATGATCAGCCCCAGACCGGAAGCTCCAAGAATTGACCCCAAACAATGATTCATATCGATGCCTTCGTGAGCCTTGTTCTCCGGTTCTTGCTTATCATTCTGACGCCTTGCAAATGCCAGTCTCAGGCACCCGGATCTTTCATTAACAGTTGTATATGAATAAATCGCGAAACAATGTCTAAATTATACTAAAATTCGATTCCAGATTCAGATAGACAATTGTCTTAACCCTAGCCTGAAATCGATCTTATAGACTCGATTTTCAAGATCAATTATAAATTATAACTTGGCTGTATTGTGCAGTAAAGTCCATTATACCAAAAGGTTTTTCATTAGTTCTAATACTACGATGACCGGGCGACTAAGATCAATATGTTGGGTTGTGCAAGATGCAGTATATTTCATTTCGCAGCGCTGCAATCCTGGCTGCCATTATAACTTTGCTTCACATCGCACTTGTGGCCGTTAGCAAGACAAATGGCAACCTGCTTGCAGTGGAGGATGGATTTGCATCATTTACCAGCGGCATTTCTGCCGCTGCATTATTTTACACAGGGTTCCGAACATCAGGCAGGATAAGAGAAGCATGGATGGTTTTTGCCGTCGCAATGCTCTTCAATACTCTTGGGGACATATCCTGGTCGATAATGGAGGTCGTCCTCCATCAGGAACCGTTTCCTTCGGTTGCTGATATTGGTTATCTCATGTTCTATCCTCTCTTTGCATTGG
>DAONES010000002.1:0-41897 GCA_035403205.1 Methanothrix sp.
TGGGCAACCTGGGCCTGGCCTACGCCGCCCTTGGCGACGCCCGCAATTCCATCGATTACTACGAGCAGCGCCTTGTCATCGCCCGCGAGATCGGGGACCGGAGGGGCGAAGGTAATGCGCTGGGCAACCTGGGCCTGGCCTACGCCGCCCTTGGCGACGCCCGCAATTCCATCGAGTACCATGAGCAGGCGCTGGTCATCGCCCGCGAGATCGGGGACCGGATGGGCGAAGGTAATGCGCTGGGCAATCTGGGCCTGGCCTACGCCGCCCTTGGCGACGCCCGCAAGGCCATCGAGTACCGCGAGCAGCAACTCGTCATCGCCCGCAAGATCGGGGACCGGAGGGGCGAAGGTAATGCGCAGGGCAACCTGGGCAGTTCCCACTACGTGCTTGGCGACGCCCGCAAGGCTATCGATTCCTACGATCAGGCGCTGGCCATTTCCAAAGAAATCGGGGACAAGAGGAACGAAGGAAACACGCTGGGGAACCTGGGCCTGGCCTACGCCGCTCTGGGCGACGCCCGCAAGGCGATCGATTACTGCGAGCAGCAGCTAGGCATCACCCGCGAGATCGGAGACAGGAGGGGCGAGGCAAATGCATCCTGGAATCTGGGCTTAGAATATGAGAAGGCAGGAGACCTCAAACGCGCTGCCGAAATGATGCAGATCTGCGTGAGCTTCGAAAGAGGGATCGGCCATCGGGATGCGGAAAATGATGCAAAACGCCTGGAGGCCATCCTGGCCAAATTGAAGAGCTGATCGAAAGCAGCATCCGGCTTCCTGACCTCAGCCACAAGGTTGCCGTGAGCATATCGGTCAGGCGATGAATGCCGCCGGAAAGGCAGCCCGCTTGCAGCCGCATCCCCATGCGGGGCGCGCTTGAGGGCGGGAGCGGAGAGAGGTGCAGCCGATTTGGTGCTACTTGCAGGCCATTTCAAGGAGGCGATTGCTGACAGGCTCCAGATCATGAAGCAAATAGTAGACCTCGATTCCAAATCTTCTGGCACTATTTGCCTGAAATTTATCATTAGAAATTATGATTGCTTTGTCTGCAATTGCGCAGGCTATGTAAAATGCATCTGATGCCCTTGATCCTGTCTCCAGGGCAATGGAAAATGCATCATCATATATTTTAGCTGTCTCAACAAATGCCAGCTCAGAAAATATCTCTTCGCAGATATTCAATGCTTTTTCCTTGGATGCCCTTCTGGATATTTGCCCAATGAGTTCAACTTTGAATATATCTGGTTCAATTATTGTCAGCCCATTTTCTTCAATTATCGAAAGAACTTCCTCAGCGCATCGAGTCCTTTCAGAATCATATTCGAAGAGAAGATCGATGAAGACCGAAGCATCTATTACTATCATCTTCGCTCCTCAACGAACTCCTGCATCACGTCCTTGTCCACTTTGATTCTGAACTTTCTGGCGGCTTCTGTGATCTTCCCTGCCTTGAGGACAACGAAAGCCTTAGTTCCATCTTGCAACTTAATCTCCTTTAAGGGCTTAAAGACGCCATTTTCATAGACCACTCTTACCTTCTCATCTGCAGAACCGGACATATAAAACCTCCAGATAATGGCAGTCAGAATAGAAAAGGCCCGTCTAGGATAAATATTATTTGAAGCAGCCGGGTCCATCTGCCTTCCGTTCCAATATCATAATCGCTTTCCTCATCCTGCCAAATACCGGGCGACAGCAAGGGAGCAATGCCTACGCCGCCCTTGGGGACGCCCGTAAGGCCATCGATTACTATGATCAGCAACTCGTCATCACCAACGAGATCGGAGACCGGAGGGAGAGGCAAATGCATCCTGGAATCTGGGTCTTGCATATGAGAAGGCAGGAGACCTCAAACGCGCTACCGAATTGATGCAGATCTGCGTGAGCTTCTAAAGAGGGATCGGCCATCCGGATGCGGAAAAGCATGCAGAACCACTGGAGGCCATCCTGGTCAAACTGAAGAGCTGATTGAAAGCCGCATCCGGCCTCCTGCCATCGGCCACGAAATTGCCGGGTGCATCCTGGGCAGGCGATCGCCGCCGGAAAGGCAGCCCGCTTGCAGCCGCATGCCCATGCGGGCGCGCTTGAGGGCGGGTGGGTGAATATGCAAGGTCATTTGCAGAAAGCAATCTAGAAGCGAGTCCGATAATAATTATAATAATATGCCTATAATCTCTTTTGTAGTATATGATCTGATGACATTTTGTCTTTTAAAATGTGCATCATTGCTCTATATCGGACAGTTCAGAAGCATTGCCAATGCAATGAATGGTGAGTCATTGATATCGATTTCGCGCATGATTTTAATAGCCTCATCTTTAAATGGAGATAGTTCTGCCATTGGGATAAGACTGACTTTGCCAAAAACAAACTCAATCAGATAATCAAAAGAATCTTCATCCAGCTTTGATTTAGACAGCAGTTCATCTTTATGTTTTTCCACCTCAAATTTGGCGTATTCAACTGTGTACATTTTCAAGGGAGAGAGCGATATTAGATCTCTCGTCAGGCCGTTTCTTAGAAGAGATGAGATCAGGATATTTGTATCCAGAACTATCTCCATCCAAGTTTCTCCATCATTTCCCTTTTCATCTTGTGATCCAATTCATCTACATCTTCGAGAGTGATATCGCTTTTTTTTAGCAGAGAATTCAGAACTCCGCATATAAACATATCATTTTTTATGCTCTCGGCTATGTCCCGTTCTATCCTCTTGCGCACAAGCATTTCCAGCTCTTTGCTGGCTTTCATCGATAGCTCAATCTCTCGGGGCAGTTCAACTTCGATCGTCATTTTACTAACTCATAACCAGATTGCTCGAAAAGAATATAAAGCTACTCTAAAGCTGCTCAGCAGAGTGAACATTTGATATTGTCGTTTCAAACAGGCTGGATTCATTTTCCTATCTTCTGCACAATTTCCGCTCTGATCTCCATAATATCGAGCAGGCGATCGCCGCCTACGGGAGCCCGGCCCGCTTAGAGCCGCATGCCCATGCAGGAGCACCTTTTTATGCATTTTCATGCCGGTATGGGTGCGAGGGGGAAGTAGTAAGACTCTTTGGCCCTCCGGACAATTGAAAGTTGCCTATGGTGCCAATGGTGTCTGGTATAACGGGGTAAGCTTATTGTTTTTCGGGTCCATCAATTGAGATGGATACTCTCCATTTGCAGATGCCTGATAGTAAGCACTGTATGCGAAGGTTCCACTTCCATAAACCTCAAGCGCAAAAGTGCGCAATGAGACTAATGCAGCAGCATCGTTATCGAAAGAGCCAAGTGGTTTGAAGTTCCCGCTACTGACACCAACGTACTCATAGGGCGGAGCGGCACCTTTTCTCGCCAATGCTGCCGCGTGGGCATCTCTATCTGCCGGCAAGATCACTATATAGCCAACTGGAGTCCAGCCCTCTGCTACTAACAGCCGCATCCCATACCTGGCTTCAACATCGCAATCAGCTAATAAGCGTCCTTCATTATCAATCTCCAATCCTCCGATGTTTCCGCCAGCCGCAGGATGAACATCTGTTTGGCTAGCGCCGAAGAGATTCTCCATCAATCTGCTAGATAGATGCAGGCCAAGTGGCACGCCATTTTTATCCTTTAGCCCTGCGTCGCTCAGTCTTCCTAGACTTCTGCCTATGAGTTCAGTTCGACTCTGCAGCCACTGATTATTCTTCTCATTAGCCCCCTTAGCCGGCAAAGGCGCATTAGGAGAGACGTAACTGACAATTGCGCGGAGGAACTCCTGTTCGCTTTCAACCGAAGCCCCAGGTACCGGCTCTGCATTAAGGATAATTTTTTGTTGAACCTCCGGATCCGAACTCTTTTTGGCAACCTCCAGGGCATCCTTAAGAAGATTATTGCTGCTTAGCATCGAGCCAATCTGGGTTAACAGCTCTCGAACTTCTTCTATGGCAGGAGTCCCTTGAGGCGCATTTGATCCTTTAGCGATTGCCAGCAGCCCAGAGACTTTGTCTGCAAATGCCAGAATTTTTGTCACAGCCGCCTGCTTTTCTGTAGGGGTGGTAGCAGCTGCAAAAGCCATCTTCAGGTTCACCCATTCGTTATTCAAAACGGAAATTGTACTTGTTGCATCATCTCTCTGGATGCGCAGTGAAACATTGCTGACAATTGTCGCTGCATTAAGGGGCACGCTATGTCTTTCATCGGCTCCTCTAATAGCCGTGCCATTAGAGGGCGACTGTTGCAGCACGTGTGTTAACTCATGGGCAATCAGCCTCCGCCCTTCATGCGTTTCCGGCGTGAAACATCCCGCACCAAACACAATGTCCTTTCCCACGGTGTAGGCATGGGCATTGACCTCCCTAGCCGATTTTTCCGCATCGGCATCGCAATGGACTCGAACACGGGAAAAATCGTATCCAAAGCGCGGCTCCATCTCCTGGCGCAGCGCGGGCTGCAATGGCTTGCCAGGGCTTGCCAATACCTTGCTAACGCTCTCAGGAGCAGCATTCATCTGCCCGCTCGGCTGTCCGGCAAAACGCTGAACTCTAGTCGGCACTCTATTCAGAGCTGCATACGCAGGAGTGGCAATGATCCGTTCTGCGATACGATCAGCCTCCTGCTCGTACCGATCGCCTGGCTGGTTGACGATCAGCTTAGCCTGAATAGGGCAATTGCTCGTCTCGCTTGATTGCAGCATTGTCTTGCATCCTCTATCCACTACCGGTATCATTGAGAAGTCGAGGAAATGATGCTCATCTGCGAGAGTGCCAGCATGATGATCAGAAAGCTGCAACGTTGGGGCATGCTCTTTTTCTGATCCTGATTCTAAAACGGAAAATGAGCTATTTGGGGCTGATTCCGCAGGCTTTCTCTGGACAGCTCCGCTCTTGGAGCTGATCTGGGCAGCCTTTCCCTTTTGGGCATATTCAGGCATTGATCCAACCTCTGAAAACAACATTAAATTCTTTGTACATAGCCATTAATATATCCCTTATCTTTATCAGTCGGCATGTGATAATAGTATTCAGAAGAGATTATGAGCAGAAATACCCCTCTAACCCGGTGGAAAATCCGGATCGAGTATGCCTCCCGGCTGAAGAGCTGAGAGAGGCAGGCTACCGGTTCATAGAATCCGGGCCGGCAAGCCTTGATGCCATCCGAAAGGTCCACGGCAGTGAGCACATCGATCGAGTTAGACAGAGCGGCCATTTTGATGCCGCTGCCATCGCTGCGGGCGGGGCCGTCTGCGCCGCAGAGCATGCTCTTCAGGGCGAGCCAGCCTTTGCCCTGGTGCGCCCTCCCGGCCATCACGCTGCAGCCAACCGGGCCTGGGGAATGTGCTATTTCAACAGCATGGCCATTGCCATCAAGAGCATCCGTCCCAGAGCGAAGAGAGCGCTGATCATCGATATCGACCTGCACTTTGGAGACGGCACGGTCAGCATCTTCCGAGGAGACTCAAATGTCAAGATCGTCAATCCCTGGTCGGTAGATGAAAACTTCGAGTACCTCAACATGGATGAGAGCCGTTACTTAGGCCAGGTAAAAGAAGCATTCCTGGGGTTTGAATGCGACATCGTCGGCGTCTCAGCAGGCTTTGACACCTACATTGAGGACTGGGGACGGCTGCTGAAAATAGAGGACTTCTTCAAAATCGGCAAAGCCATAAAAGAGGGATCGGAGATCTGCGGCGGGCGCAGATTCGCCCTGCTGGAGGGCGGATACCACCCCGACCTGAGGTGGTGCATAAAGAGCTTTGTCGAGGGATTTGAATGAGGCCGGAAATTGCTAATATTGCGTCTCGAAGCAAGTTCTGGAGCACAATGCCGGCCTTCAGCCAAAAAAGCTTCTAGCGAATTTCGGCAAATTCTGATAAAGCTGCTAAATATCATAGGAGCACAGCTTTGGCTTTCCTCCTTCAATTATCATATATTCAAGGCTGCCGTCATCTTCGTCTCTTCCCCAGGAGCCGGTATTGGCTGTCTTACTGTCTCCGTCAATATAGCTTCTGTGAGTATGTCCGTACACCAGCCAGCCATCTGCCCCGGTATAGATAGGCCGCGACCTGGACTGAGCCAGCATTTCTACGGTATCAATGGCATTATGCTTACCTTTAAGCCTCTCAGATACTGATTTCTTCATGGACTTCATATAATCCAGATGCTTCTCGGGATCTATTGCAGCCCAGATTGCGCTCGCAGCCGAACCTGTGACTCCGGCAGAATTGCATAGCATGGCTGATATTGAATCGTAAATCTTCTCGCTTTTATCGTAGGGATTTGCCAGGACCTCAAACTGATGCCCGTGCATGAAGGTAAATTCCTCTCCACAGATGTTCAGGTGAAGTCTCTTGTCCATTGTGCTAAACAGGCTCTTGCTATCCGCCTTTCTCCACATCTCCCGTATGGAGTAATCATGGTTTCCGACAACATAATTGACAATAGATCTGGCTGCGATCTCCCGCATCTTTAAGACGGTATCCTGGTTTTCTATCATGACCTCTGCCGCATCTTTTCTCCAGAAATCGAAGATGTCGCCCAGAAGTATCAGTCTGTCCTCTTTGGTTTGAAGATACTCTTTTCCAATGTACCCTACGAACGTCTGGAAGAGCGGATCGAGGTCCAGGTCGTCAGATGCTCGTCCGGTTCCCTTGCTTTTTCGGCCCACATCGCTGCCGAGGTGGACATCCGAGACAACCACTATCATTTAGGCTCACCTTTTCCATTTTTATTATTATTTTGCTAAAATTCTAAATATCGTTCTGCACAGTCGAAGATGTTCTTGCTTGGACCTTTTGGTGGGCTGAAATTAGTATGTCAATATCACATAGATCGCCCCTGGATTTCAAACGGTCGACCTCCAGCAGGAATAGCCCCACAACATCATCCTCCATCTTGTTCATCTCAGCAAATCTCATGGCTATGCCCTTGAGCCGTATGCGCGTTGAAAAGCTCTTGGGAAGCTCTCCATTGACGAGGTTGAAGATCAGCCCGCACCCGGTGTGGCCGAAGGTGGAGGTAGATGGGCCGATGGTGGTAGGAATATAATCCTTGAAAGTATTTCCACGGACAAACTCGCCGCACTCACACAATATTGTTCTCTTCAAGATAACGACCTTCCTCTTGAGCTTGATAATCTATTAGGAACTCTTTCGAGCATAGAGAGCATCTCTCTATCCTGACGCCTTGTCCTTACACTAGCTGCATTCGCAAGATTTTTTTAGCTATATTATTCATACTAACTCCTCTTCCTTTAAAACCTTTCTCAAAGGATCAATTTTGAGGAGAATTCATATGGATGTTCATATGCTTATATTCTGTCCGCTCAGCATTTTATCGAGAATAGTAATACAAATTGCCGTCTTAAAATTATGCAGCAAATGCCATAAGCGAGGCTAAAATCAGTAACATCTATCAGATTTTGGCTAAGATCAACAGCAATAGCATCGATTTCCATATTGCGTATCGGCCCTTTCCTCAAGAAACTGGTTACCATTTTCTTATAAAGCCGATCGCTATGCTCCTCCCATAAGAAATTCTCTCCAGATCTGGTCGCGGACTCGTCGTACAGAGGTTTAAGAAGAGGGTGTTCCCTATTGGTTTCGACGAATTTGATCAGACCTGGTACAAGACAATCTCATCGATTTGATGTCCCTTCATTTCAGATGGTATTCAAGCCAATTAGACTGGTTGCTGGATCGATCTCTTATCCCCTTTTCGTCCAAGTATTCAGCCTGTTTTTTTTATCTGACTTCAGCGTACCCTTGAATTTCTGATGAATCAATTCTGAACCTGCATCGGTCAATTGGCCGCCATAGGTCTGATATCGACCGAAACTCATATTATAGGTATTTATCTGGTCCTATGCTCCTCATTGCCTTTGTTAAGTCAAGAAGCGCATCCAAATCATTTGCGCCCGTCTTGGGTGAAATCACTTTTGCGAACACGGAGATCCGCAATGAGATCGGGATGCAAATCTATTACGTCATCAGAATTAAGATATTCAATTAATAATACTCAGAAGTTATATTCACTTAGGCAAAAAGAAAAACTCAGGACTATTCAGCTTTGTGGTCTTTACGTCAGAATAAACCTTGAAATCTCCACCTTTGCTGCTTCTTGACCGCCATTCGCGGAAATCTGAATTGGATACATGTTCGCCTCCACCACAAAAAATCTTTCCAACTTCATCTGTGCAAACATTCCAACAACCTAAAGGCTGATCGCCATTAAAATCAAAACTATCTCTAACATAAACTCCTACATCTATAATACTTGCTTTATATCTGTCTTGGCCATTATTTGCGCCTGTATCTTCTACTTTTCCTCCTACAACAACATGAAATACAAAGGCACCAAGAGCTGCTACCAGATCATCAAACGAATCCATGAATCCTGCACTTGGAACAGGTTTAAAATTAATATAATCATAATCGAGGGCAGGAAGCGGAGTACTAAAGTCAAAGGAGCCACCTTTATCTACGGTCTTTCGCTTTAAGACCTTTAGAATTTCCACCTGTGCAGCTCTGTTGATATAAATGCGTTCAGAGAAAATAGAATTATATACCTCCTTAGCTTTGGAATATCCCAAAACCCAATTCATCGTTATGGTCGTTGTATCTGGAACCCCACCGCTTGCAGGATTGCTGAACCACTCCCTAAGCAATGCAGCACCATTAGTCCATCCTTTGGATCCCATCACTTTCGGAATCTTAGTCAAATCAATGGGCTTTGGATTGCAGGGTAAAAGAGGTGGCACAGACGATGAAGAACCTGATGGCTGTTCCGGCTCAATAGGACCTGATGGCTGTTCCGGCTCAATAGGACCTGATGGCTGTTCCGGCTCAATAGGGACTTTTTCACCAACGATATGGCTGACCCATTCACTTCTTACAACACCAACTTTTCCAATATATTTCTGATCAATGCTACTGGTCACTGTGGCATAAAATACTTTTCCGCCGCCATAACGATATGCTTCACCAAGCTGGAGCAAGTCTCCTTTCTTCAACAAGGCAGCAATTTTATTCCCACCAGGCTCAGTAGCCATTCTAAGGATTGGAAGTTTTAGGCTGACAATCTGACCACTTTTAAACTCATCTGGACCTGGACTGCATTGGATGCGAATAGGAGTTGATGCATATGGTTTCCCTCCTGGTGCAGATCTCTGTTGCAGGGTATGAACCAATTCGTGCGCGAGAAGGGATTTGCCTTGTTGACTGTGCGGCGCATATCTATCCTTCTCAAAGAAGATGTCTTGTCCCACAGTATAGGCTAAAGCATTTACTGCCTCTGATGATTGAGCAGCCTTCAAGTCGGAATGCACTCTAACCAGGCTAAAGTCGTGTCCAAATCGCGGCTCCATGAACGCCCTTGTCGCAGCATCTAGCGGCGCTCCGGGCGAGCGCAGTACTTCGCCCACGACTGACGGCACTGGTGAAGAAACGGCTCGAGCCGAGCTTCTCTGCAGTTGTGTAAGTGGTGCTCTTACTTGTGGTATCGTCGACAGAGGCATCGTCATCACCTTATCAGCAATCCTGTCTGCCTCCTGCTCCAGGGCGTCGCCGGGCTCGCTGATGGCGAGTTTTGCCTGGATGAGGGGGCTATAGCCCTTCAGGAAGGTGGGCGGCATCTGCGGCAGAGACGCTCCTCTGACCGCTCCATCCGACGCCATCACAGGAATGCGGCTGATGGAATGGCCAAGGCACGATTCGCCTGGCAGGCGATCTCCAGAGTCGAAAAGGCTATCTGCATTCCCTGAAGCGCCGTCGCTCCCTGACCGGCCTGAGACCGTAGAGAATCGTCCGGCCAGCTCTCCCAAGGAGTGCTTGCTTTTGCAGTCATCACATCTCTGTTGAAAAGCCCGAGTCTGTGCCGGGCGGTTCATGCGCTCACAGGCTTCGGCTTTAGGCTGACCTTTGAGTTGGCCGATCATTCTTTAAATCTCACTTGCTCGTTACGGTTAAATCCACTGAACTTGTAGCATTTCCGATTAGCGTAATTGCAGTTATTCTAGCCGAGCTATCCTTATCCAGAGCAAAAGTGTTGATATTGATGCTGCCGAACTGTTTTCCCGCAGGGATGAGCATCGTATCGCTCTCAACTTTTGCCACACTTTCGCTGCTGCTTTGTAGGGTGATCAACACGCCGCCAACCGGAGCAGGGTAGTTCATGTTTACCGTCAGGACTGTGCTGGTTGCACCCTTAACCCTTGCAGAAGCCAGTTGCATGGTAATACTGAGTGCTGATGCGTAGCACTTGTACCATGGATCAAGCCAGAAACGAATCTCAAAATCCGCGCCCCTTTTGCCATCTTCTCCCGGCTTAAGATATCGTTTGGGATCCGTGGCTGACCAGATGAGGTTGCCCTTCAGAATCAGCCGCGCCAATACTGATACGTATAGCCAGGAAGGCGTCCGGATTATCGTCCTGTTAGGCACTGCGGTACTGTAAAATAGCTGGTTGATTAAATACCTGGCAGTTGCATCGCTCGGCTTCCAGGTTATGGTTCTCTTGCTGCTGCTAACCTCTGCACTCCCGTCTAAGATCAGTTGCCTGTATCCAATAATGTCCGTTGAGTTCCAGGCGGAGACCTCCTCACCCCGCAGGGGATAGGGCAGCTCGATGATGACTCTCACCGGCAGCTTGCTTGCCTTTCCAGAAAATGCATTGGGATCAATATCATCGTCAAATCCTATGGTAAGCCCATTTCTGGTGAGCTGTCCGGCATAGAGCGTCATATTTTCATCTAAGGATATTTTATTATCGCTTTCATCAACGGCAAATGTCCGCGTTATATGAAGCCCTCTGTCGCAGAGCGAATTTATTGCGTTCTGCACCGTGCTGGCTCCAGACATAATGGGGCAGTCCGGCTGTGGAGAATAGGCAACCTGCGATGCAGAAATTAGACTTGCGTTAAAATAGACTGAAATCGTGCCATTGATCTTTCCTCCATTTGAGTCGGCAAGATAAGCCTCGACCTGCTGATCTCCTGACTTTCCAATGGTCCATTCGCATTTAGCGATGCCAGTGTTATCTGTGACCTTACTTGCTGCAGTCGATCCACCGCCATACCTGACGGCAAATCCCACCGGCACAGATGCCACAGGTCCTCGTGAGTCCAACACCCCCACATAGAGGATCAGAGTCTGGCCCGGAACCCCCACCTGGCCGTTGCCGCTTACAGCGTACAGAATATTGGCCGGACAGAGTCTATTTATGGCATCCTGGACGGTCATTGCCGCTGTCCCCAATCGCGCATCTATCTTGGGGCAGGATGAAGGATCAAAAGAGATTTCATTGGCTGCATTCAGCCTGGCAGTGAAACGAAGAGATATGGCAGAGCCGAAGCTTGTCGGATTTGCGCCGCAGTAGCTCTCAAGAGTTGCTTCCAGCTCCTGATAGATCCGGTAATGTCCCCCCTCAAGAGCCAGTGACAGATACCAGGTGCATCTGGCGATGCCTGACTGGTCCACTTTAACTGAAATCTCATTGCTGATGTTCTTATTGTCTATTGAGCTCACTTTTCCGCCTAAAGGCCGGAATTTTACTACTGCATCTGAAATAGGCTTATTATCTTTGGTGACTTTTACCGTAACGCTCTGAGCCAGAGGAATAAAGCTCAGCTTTGCTAATGGATCGATAACAGCCTTAGATGGATCCGGCATAATCTCTTGATTGTCCCCGCTGATGCAGACTAGAGATGGGATGCTCAGGTTGGCATGAAAGATCACCGGACAGCCCACTCGCTCAAAACCATTAAATAAAAATGCTTCAGCCACCTGAGAGCCCCAGGTTCCAAGCTTCCACTTGCCCGCATATACTCCATCTTCTTCCGTGTAGTTTATTCCGCTAAGCTTTTGCGGCTCAATCTTGCCGCCGCCACTGATCACATTGAAATAAACCTGGGCATCAGCCACAGGCCACTTTCCCCTTGATACACCGATTATGAGTGGATTTTCCAGCGTCAGGCCAGGCAATGCTTCCTGACCATCTCCTCCTAGATAGTATATGCTCTCTATGTCCCTGGATGACGGGAAGAATTTCCGGCAATCCGATCTCTTGCCAAATGATATCTTATCGGCGCTGAGAGAATTTCCGTCTTTGCCAATGCTATTGACCGGTATTCTCGCCAGGCAAGCATAGTGGTGCTCTATTCCCTGCGCAGGGGCATCTTTTAGCTCCTTCGGCTTTCCATCCATGGTCCGGGCAGGAAACGTCCAGTAATCGCCGGTTCTGAACGATGGCGCAATAGCATTATCCGCAGATGGATCTCTTGAGAAACAAATCGATATTCCATCTTCCAGTTCAATCTCATTTAGAGTTATGGGGCTTGCCATGTCCTCGGAACTGGAAGATCTGCTTCGATCCCACCTCCTGATCTTGGGATACGCCTCATTCCTGTGTCCGGATACATCCCGGTCGAGTGAGATCTCCCTGCTGGCTTCATCCGCGCCGTTTTCTGATATGAGGGCCATTGTGCCCGGCTCGCATGCCAGCTCAGTTGCATCTCCCAGGATCTCCACACAATCTCCGGCACGCAGAGACAGAGACTTATCCCGCCCAAGGCTCTTTACAAGCACCCTATTGGGCTGATCATTTGGGAAGCTCTCGATTGAATAAGCTATTGAACCGTTATCTCTGGACCATTTGAACGTAGCAACTCGATGGAACATGAGATCCGGCATCTCCAGCGTGGCAAGCTTGGATATATCCTGGTCCAGCTTGAGACGCATCTTGGAATGATCGGCTTCTATTACCCTGGCGATAGTTCCCACTTTTTTGCTTGCCAGTGGGAAGATCTCCACCATCTGGCCCTTCTTCCAGGGCTGTCCGTCAGGATACCAGTCCTTAACGACGATCAATCTGTCCTTCTCATCAAGGATCTCATCGCCAGAGGGTTGGGGATATTCAATTTGATAGATGCCTGAATTATCCGGATATCCGAGGAATTCCCTGCCTGCCATGTTCACTTGCCATCCGAATGGCTGTCCGCTGTCATGAATCTCGACTCGATACAGCCGGTTCTCAAGCCCCTGGTAGCCGCCGCTCGGTGCCATGCTGCATTTGCTGGATTTGGATGCAGATGCAGAAGTGGAGAGCCTCACATTCAGACGGCCGGTGCTGAGAGATGGGAATATCTCAGATACATCTATGCAGCCGTCCTGGTACTCCATTCTTGGCATAACTGCTCTGACCTGCCAGACCGTCTGCTCGCGGGTAGCGGTATCAGGACCTCCCAGAGCGGTCTCTCGAATCTCCGGGTCTTCTATGGCTGATACATGACGCTTCCAGACATCGAGGTAAACGATATAGGGAAAAAACATCCTCTCAATTTCATAGTTGGTGACGTCGTTGAGGAGCTTGGGAAGGTGTTCTTGCTCGGAATAGTACAGAGCTCTTTCGTTCTCGCAGACTATCCCATCGACGTAGTATCTTCCTGCAGATATGAGAAAATCGCCAGGATTCACGTTGTCGATCTTTTTTCTCATATCCTTGCCCAGAGGGCTCTGCAACTCAATCTGATTCCACTCTTCTGTTGTGAGGTCATCTTCCGTCTGGATTATGTTAAATCCGATCTGACCTATCGGTCCACCTGAGCGGCCTATGATATCCTTTGATTTGATTTCAGAAAGGTGATCGATGATATCGGCCTGCTCATTCCAATCGGAATCCAGCAGCACCCTGCCTTGCTGCATCTTCACCCCACAATAATGCTTTTTCAGATCAAATGTGAACCTGGAAAAATCTCCCTTCATCCTCTTTCCTCCCGTAATCAGACTTTGATTATCCCTGCATCCAGCCCCAGGCGCAGGTATTCTTTCAGGCAGGCCCGCAGATTTTCTTCCCTTTGGGGACGCTTCGAACAGGAAAAGGCGCCCATCTCTGAACCGTCCTCAGATCCCTTCAGAATCTCTTCTGCGGATAGCGAGCTCAGCTCGCAGTATCTCAAATGATCATAATGAACCGACCGGAAAACCGGAGCAACTCTTGCTTTGATGCTATCCTCTGATTCTGCTGCCCTGCCCTCCTCTCGGCAGGCATCGGATGCGGCTAAGGCCATTTCCGGCTGGCAGCGGTATCTCCTGGGAGCCCGCGAGCTTTTCGGCAGATAGCAGAACCTCACACATCCGACCTGTTGTCTCTCAATGGACACCCTGTCTGTGAAGATGCAGTTGCTGGCCAGAAGGCTTCTCGCCTGCGCAGCGCCCAAGACTGTACACTCCTCCAGACAGAGATCAACCTCGGGAGCGTCGAAGGCAAAATCTATCGATTTGCCTCTATCTATTATGCTCCCTGAAGCTTTCAGGGATGCTGCGTTGCTCTCAAGCGATACCGGCCCGCAGATGCAGCGGTCCATCTTAATATTCAGCCTTCCAATGCCCCGAGCATTGATTCCGCCATTTTCAGGAACAAGTGTGCAGTGATCCATTGTCAATTGCAGGCTTCCAGGATTATTGGCCAGAACCCGTATCTTGCCCTCGATGAGAAGGCCGTTCAGGTACAGCTCTCCCGCGCTCTCCTTTGAGACCGGCGTTCTGATGTAGATATCTCCTTTCAGGTGGGGCCTCTGGCCATCCAGCACCAGAAAATCAATTAGAGACTGCGCATCCTCAGACACTGTCATTTTCGGCCAGGATGCCGAGACTATCCCCAGCCTACTGTTTTCAGGAATATCTATTGTCTGCAGGGTTTGAAGCTCATAGCTGCCACTGTCCATCAGTATGATTATTCCGACGTGGGGTTTATCGGTACCGGGATATTCATTCCATTGCTCAATGACCTTCTCCAGAGAAGTATCTGCGCCATTTTCGATGGCATTTTTTTCCTGGCTGACGCCTCGCACCCAGATATCCTCCACGCCTCTGAGTGCCTCCAGCCAGCTTTGCATCGACTCCCTGCGATTGTAAGGCCCTCCGCCAATATCGCCGCCAGAACCATATGAGTAACTGACCTGGACGAGGCCGGGCGGACTTTTGTCGAGCAGCGCCAGCCGGCCCATCTCCGGGTCAACAGCTACTCTGGCTCCTGATGAGCCATCAGGCGGCAAAATCGGGTCATCCCAGTCTTCCAGGTTGCAGATGACAATCTCCTCTGGCGATATGGATTGTTCGTCCAGGAAGATCTGCAAGGAGGGCTGGTCTGCCATATATTTGCTGACCCCATCTTTTCCATCCGATATGCTCCTCTTAAATGACTCAAGGTCTTCATACAGATCCATTCTGCTGAGCATACCTGGAACATTGATCTCATCGGTGGACTGATCTGCCTGAAGAGCCGTCTTTGGCCTGTTGAAAAGAGGCATATCATAGCCCAGAGGATGAAACCAGTACCTGCCTTCCTTGTAGCGGCAGGCTGTGCTTTTTATAACCGGGAAGCTCTGCATCTGCCAGAGAAACAGGCCGACATTTTTGATGTTGTATTTTCCGCCATCAGTAGAGATGCGGCGCACATCCACGACATGAGCGGCTGTATCGAAAGGCCCATCCAGATGCTCGAGGTTTCTGCAGCTGCTCAGATCCAGGAACGCAGGAGATGAGAGGCGAACATGGTTTTGGTTCTGAGCTACTGCGATAGTCCTGTAAAATTCCACTGCCCTGGCTGGCCAGCCGGTGATATCCCTCGCCACCTGCTCCAGGACCAGAGATGTCCCCTTGCGACGCCTGTGAGAGAGAGCATTTGCAACGTAGGCCCTCTGGCTGAAGCCTGTAGCATCCAGTGGCGCTAGTCCCTTTACACCCAACAGGTCACCGAGGTATGGCACTGTCCATTCATCACAGGTCTCTATGAACCAGTTATCGTAAAGTCCATCGATATCCGATTCTATTAACCTGTATTCCCTTTCTATGATCTCCAGCAGAGCATCCAGCGGCTGACCGTTCTCAGCATCCTTAATGCGATAGATTGCCGGGAGGAGGTCGTAAAGGCGCTGTTTAATATTGCTCATGATTGCACCGCCTTAAGGTCTATGCCCAGAGGATTGATCAGCAAGAGCTCTGCCAGCCTCCATTTTTCACCCACAAGCTCTGCATCTCTTGCCTGCAGGACGGCATCAAATCCAACGGATTGATAATCCATAACAGAATCTGATCGAAGTTTCCTGGAAGCCATCGATTTTTTCAGGGTGCTCGAAAGGATTGCTTTGCCCTGGGCCATCTCTTCTGATGATCCATTTGCCGTTCCCGTGTCGGTTGCAACCATGATGAAGAACTTGTCAAGGTAGACGGCGACTACGCCAGGCACCTTTTGCATTACCGCTATGACCTCAGCAGCCGTTGCCATCTGTCCGAAATCCCTGCTATCAAAGGAGAAGGTTTTTTTGAGTTCTCCCTCCACCTCTGCCAGAACTGATTGGGCATCATACCTCAAATCTGTGTTCAGTCTGGCTGAGAGGTTGAAGAAAAGAGGCTGATAGGTGTCAACTACAAACTGCTGAATCGAATCGCTTGCCGCTTTGATTGCTTTGACCAAATTGGTGTAGAGCAGGGAACTCTTGCTGACCAAATGGGTGGCAGGGCTGAAAGACGAGCCGCTTGCCGACATCGGCTCAGCTGCGGCTACGGTTATATGCACGATTCTCGCTTCCCCGCTATTAAATGTCACCGCTCTTGCTTTTCCGATGCCTGGAAATGTCCGGGAATAGTCCTCAAAGTCCTGAAGGGAGATAATCCTTTCCAGAATTTGGACACTCCGGGGAGCATTTGATCTCGCCTGGTCTCGGCTCTCAGGCTCGTTTGCCCCGCTGGTTGCAAGGGGATTGGTGACGCTTGAAATTCCTAGAGGCCGGGCCGGCAGAAGAGTCAGCTTATCTTTCTCCAGCATTCCGGCCCTACCAATGCCGCTCCTGTAGGCTGCAACTATATTCTCAGTCCCGGTTGCAGGCCTAGAGCCAATCTCACCGTCGCCGAATATGACAGTAGCCTTCTGGTCATCGCCGATTCTGACCATGAAGCTCTCGCTCTGGCCGTTCAGGCCATAGAGCTGAGAAACTTCCTTCCAGGCAATGCCATTGACGCTTATATTAAGAGTGCTTTCTCTTCCAGCACTGTTTGATGAAGGCACATATGTGAGGGGCGGTTTCTTGAGAATGAACTTCTGATTGGCCTGAGATCCGTTGCCGCTGCCCAGAACCTCATGAATTGTGGCACCGTGGGTGGCAGCCACCAGGTTGCCGTTGATAGTCAATGTGCTGCGGATGTATTTGTGTTCCAGCTCTGGTTCAAAGAATAGGGTGGTAAAGCCATCTTTATGAATGATCTGCGTTAAGAGAACAACCTCTGTGAAGATCACACCCTCCAGATCACGGCACTCGCCGCTTACCGCCACTGCCTGACCTGGGTTCAAGCCCATGACCATTCTATCCAGGGTGATCTGGCTCTCTTCAGCCGTGCCCGCGCCTATGTCATCCTCAATGGGCAGTAGCGCAAGCTGCAAAGGCCTGCTTTGGGCAAAGATGGTGGTCGAGCGAAGCCTGAAGCATGAAATATCTTCCTTTCTTTCCGCTTTGAACCATTCGCATTGGATCGGATACTTCAGGGTGACTCCTGTGGCCTTGGCGCTCAAAGAGAAATCTGCCAGAGACCTTTCCACCACGGAGCTTATCTGACAGGGCAAGGGATCTCCGGAATTTTTCAGCAGGATCCAATCATCCTTCATGAGATCCGGGAGAGTTCTCTCCAGGAAGAAATCTGCATCGGGATAAGTGGCTCGCTTCTTTGTATCCCTATTTTCCACCTCAGTTGTCTCAATGATAGAGATCGACGGGCTGTCCCAGTTATACGGATAGGCAATGACCCCGCCGTTATCCACAGTCACAGCTCGAAGGCTTACCGGAAGAGAGTCCCATCTTGGAGCATTATGGCCAAAGGGCCCCAATTGAACCCGAAAGGCATAAAGGCCGGATGCAGGAGCCGATTCCTGTGTACTGGCCTCCGCTTCATCTTTGGCGCTTTTCATTAGCTTACTATCGGTTTTAACGGCCACATCTGTGTCCACTGTCTTGATATTCACCTTCGAGCTTGCCTGCGAAACGGTCCTGGTCGCCATACTGGAGATGTGATCCATCATCCTTTTCTCGTCCCATCCCTGAATGGCGATAAAAGCTGTAAGGTCCTTCTCTTCCCAGGCTTTGTGCAGGATTTCCGTCTCAACGGTATCGCTGTTCAGGGGGATGCTCTTCAATGGCTTCAGATCATCGCGGCCCGGCTTGAAGACTGAGTATCCTGACGGCTTTTTGTTATTGTCTTGCAGCTCTACCAGGTCTACCAGGGTCCTTTTGAGCTTCTCCTCAACATTGACGCTCTTGATCATCCTGGCAACGGCCTTCACTCCGGTGCTGGTCGGTATTATGAAGAGAATATACCCCCCTTTCTTGAGATCGCTATCAAGACCATCTATGTAGATCGGAGACACCTTCGAATCCAATGGCTGAGGCAGGGTCATTCTTGGCCTCAGCGAGTTCCATTTGGCCTGGGCTGTGATCTCAAAGCTTGTCTCAAAGATCTGAGGAAGCTGTCCCTGGCCAGGTATGCTCTGAACTCTGGTGCCTTTGGGAATTGTGGCCGCTCCCGGAGACCCGGGCAGATCCTCAACCGCAAAGGCCAGATAGGTGCTGGCGGCAACTCCGGGGGAAAGCTCGTATCCCACGGCTCTGGACAGCTCCATTACGGATCTGCGCTCTGTGGCGGTGCGCAGGTAACCCTCATTGGCTATGCGCTCCTGATAAAAGCTGAGCACATCTAGCGTCACCGCCCACGCATCCAGAATAGCTATGGCAGGATCATCCAGCTCCCTGGTGCCCAGGGCGGCCAGGGGATGAAAGCCGGCATTTTGGCCTGAAGAGATCTCGACCTTTGGCAGCGATCTTAACATGCGCTTGAAGAAAGTGCCATATGTGCCTATTCTGTAATCGAGAGCGCTCTTTCCAGGGCGGTTTTCTATGACCGGATCAGGCAGATCGTCCTGGCAGCAGCGGTCCGAATCCAGGCTCTGGTTGCAGAACTGATCGCTCATTTGCCACCTGCCATGAAGAACCTGATCATGCCCCTCTCCGGATTGCTTGGATCATTTTCAACCCGCACAATCTCATTCGATTGCATCTCAATAACTCCCGATCTTATCTCGCCGTTTGATGGCTGGCCCATCCTTTGAAACTGGTTTGTTCCGTTATCGCTGGCGTCCACCCAATTCACTCCTGGAACCTGGCAGGCGAGAGATATCACCTGGCTGAGGTGCAGATCCTGGTTGAAGGTGAAGTTATCAGGATGAAAGAAGCCCAGCTTCCCGTCGGCAAGCCTCTGGTTGCTGAATGCTTCCATGAGCGCTTTGAGAACATCAGACTGGATGCAGTCCTGTTTTACACAGATTGTAAGCAGGATATCAAGAGGAACAAACTGGGGCTCAACTATCTCCAGATCAATTCCCGCCAGGCTGAATCGCTCCATGAAGACGCTCAGCTGATCCTTGAAGTCCTGATCGATTGGCTTTCCGCCTTTTCTGTCCACAGTGATGAACATGGTATACCAGCTTCCGGTCCATCTCAAGCTGGCTATGGCCTTCTGAACATCCGGATGCCTCTGGGCCATTTCCGCATAGTCGCTTTCATTTACTGCACGATCCTGGGTTCGAAACGCCTGGGGAGCATAAAGGCGAACCTGATCGATGGACTCCGGATCCTGGCCGCCCCTGGCTGGCAGAGGATTGCTCACCCTGATTCCCTGAAGGCCGCGATCGCCATCCGCCTGGAGAGGATAGAGGAAGACATGAGAGATGGCTGCCGCCCCAATGTTGCCGCCAGAGCCGTTGCCTACGCGGTAAATGGCAGTCAGCTCTCCTGTCGGCCTCATGCCGCAAATGTTATCGCCAAACCTCAGATAGGATGAACCATCCTGCTCGCTTTCGACCACGAAATCCAGAGCGAAACGATCATTCCTGAGCAGATCCCTTTGAGCAAGCCAGAGCTGCCCTCTTCCCAGATCTGCAAGTTTCGCTGCCGCCTGCACGTCTTTCATCTTCCAGCACATGGCATTGGCTGCACATGCGCCGGGATCGAAGGGAGCCGGCCTGCCGTCCTGGCCGGACACTTGCCTTCCCAGTCGATCTCTGGAATATCCATGCATTGTAAGCGGCCCATATTTCAGCCTGGGATAATAGCGACCCTGCGACGGCGGTCGGTCAAGAATCTCTCTGACCGTCAATCCCTGATCTGCCAAAACGACATTGCCTCTGGCCAGGCTGATGGCTGAGGAATTTCCCGAAAGGTTCAGGGAGGAATTGGATATGCACAGATCAAAGGGCATAGCGTCTTCGTCATCCCAGCGGATCTCAATTATATGCTCTTTAAGGAGGGGATCGCGCTCGAATTCCACCCCAGTAAGGCGCACCGCGTGCCTGTGGGAGCGGTCCGCATCGTTGGGGTCCCCTGTGGAGGGTCCCAGAGCCTCCTCGAAGATCAGCACGTCACCAGGCACGAGGTCGCCTTCTCTGATTCTCCTCTCGCTATTGCGCAGGGTGGCACTGGTTGCCCCTCTTGGAAGACAGAAGTCGTCCTCACCCCAATCGTAGAAATTCATCCTGCTTCTGGAGGAGCGCAGAGTAATTTCATGCATTATCTCGAATACCACAGCTCCTTCGGATATGGCCTGCTCAAATTGGGCGAAATTCAGGCTTCTGTCCGCCGGCAAGCCCTCAACCCGGGTAAGAAAGGCATCTCCTGGACGCTCTCCCAGCGGCCAGAGCGTGGATCCTCTGCCAGCTGGCTGGCCTTGAACATCATCGCTTTCCAGCCTCCCCGGCCCAAACAGCTTTATTCCGTCTGAGGATGATCCCCCATCCAGATCAATGGCTATCCAGACCCTGGAATTGCAGCCATCGTGCATTTGGTAATCGAGAATTCTGGCATGGCGGCGCACGGATGCCCGTCTCCTGGCAGTGCCGAGATAGGCCTCTGTTGCCACAGCGTCCTGGTAGTAGCTCAGATGATCTGCTGCATATGCCAGCAGCTCTATTATGGCTATCACCAGATCGGAAGGATTGCGCTCCTTGCAGCCCGGCATGGTTATGGCCAGCCGATCAAGCATCAGCCTGCGAAAAGATGCATAGTCTTTTGAATGATAATCTATCCGGGGCCCATACACCTCATCAGCTGCGTTTGTGGTATCCGTTTTGCAGTCAAAGACTCTCGGGCAATTGATCTTAAAGGAAAAATCGACACTGGAGAGCATCGGATCTGCGTTTGCCACATTTGCCAGGCTCAGAGTATATGTGCTGAAATCGCCTACGCCATCCGACTGTTCATCATAATTTCTGACCCAGATGACAAGGACATTTTCTGCGGCGCTCTTATCGGCAACTGCTCGATCAACTCTGACCTTTTTGCTCTGGACGCCGCCTTCGATCTTTATCTTGGATGCGGAAATTGTCGGCTCTAAGAGCTCGGAGGGAATGCTGCTCCCATTCTTCTTGGCAATGAAATGCAAGAGCAGCTTGTGCTGATCATCCGGGGATACCTCCAGGTAATCGATTCCAGTGAGAAAAGGATGTTCAATTATCTTTGACCTCCGTTTCTGGTTATGACTGGAATATTTGAGTCCCATCTCATAGGCTCCTGGAGAGCTGTGCCATCCGTCGCTGCTGGCTTTTCTTGACGAGGTATTGAACGGTAATATTCAGGCTGGACTCCTGGCTATCAATTCTTACTGCTTCAATCTGTATCCTGTCTCCGAGCCATTGCTGAAGGGCACCCTGAACGAGAAACTGAGTAGCATTGGCCAGATCAGGGCTGTTTGGAGCGAAGGCGAGCTGCATTAAGCCCGTCCCGAAGCTAGGCCTGTTGACTCTCTCGCCGGGAGCAGTGAAAAGGAGTTGCTCAATGAGGTCGCGGATATGCTTGTCCTCAGAAGCCAATTCAGTCCGGCCTTTGCCGCTGATATGAAACGGATAATCTATCTGCATCATTCTCCCCTGATCCTGGTTTGAGTGACTATGATGCTCGGCGGCCCCTGAGGTATCTGTTCGGGGCTGCTGCACATGCCGGTGCTGTCCTGGAGAATCGCCGGCTGACCGCCGACCTTGACTCTTGTGGCCTGCATCAGCCATTGGACCTTGATGCATGGCTGAGGCTTTGATGGAGGTATCGTAAATGGGCAGCCTGCTATCAAGAAAGTATCTGCTGAGGTTGACACCGGCTGGCCGCCAGCCAGAACCCTGGTATTTTTGGAGATGATCGACACCTGTCCGCCGTGCGGGCAGATAACAGTGGATCCCACGGTAACCAGAAAGCCGGGCATCAGATTACCTCCAGGGCCCCGTCGTTTATCGAGACCTTGCTTGATGCGAGCTTTATGCTCCCTCCGGACCCGTTGTTCATATCCATGCCTTTGCTGTCCATGTTCAGTTTCACGCCCTGCTTGGTCTCAATGGTCAGACTGCCCTTACCGTCATCAAAGGTGATTGTCGCCGAGTCGGTCTTTATCACCTTCACCTTGGAATCAGCTGACGGCAGAGGGATCTTTCCGCTATCCCAGAAGCATCCCGTCCAGATGGGATAATCGGGCTGGCCGCCCTCAAACTCCACCCAGACATTGGCATTGACAGGAGGCAGAGCGAAGAAGCCTACCCCATCGCCGGCAAAAGGAACACATGGCATGGCCCAGCTCGAGGTCAAATCGCCCAGAACCGATGGTACGCTGAGCAAAAGCCGTCCCATCTTCATGGGATCCTCGTTGTCCTTGACCTTGCCTCTATATTTTCCGAAGAAGAGAGTCGTCATCTTATCACTTACACAGTTGATCCCAGGCCATCTCTGGTCAGGGTAAAGCGCTGTCTGTAGGACCCTCGGCTGATGATGTGGGTCACTTTTTTGACATAATACAAGCCGTCATAGCAGTAGCCTGCTCCTTTAACAGTTACAACCCCTCGTGCCTGGAGCAGATTGCCGTACCTCTGGGTGTCCAGCTCCCCCTGGACAGAGACTGCGTTATTGGAGGAATCGGACATTGCCTGGGCTTTGGCAGTTGCCTGCGAGCTGTTCAGTCCTTCCTGGCCCCGGAGAATCTTCTTGCGGATGCAGGTCTGGGTCTCTAAGGCCGGCTGGCTGGATAGAGATGGTTGGGCAGGGGAGCTGTTTTGCACCTTTTGGCTCTGGTTGGTTGCCCTATCCTGAACTGCGCCCTGCACTCGCACTGCTGCCAGAGAGTTGTTCTGGAAGCTGACCGAATCGACGCAGGACTCCGGGCCCGTTCCGACGAAGATCGCTGGCTGAGTCGGGTCATCCCTCCGGGGCGGACCCCAATAGGCTATAGAGCTCTGCGGCACAGGTCCTGGTATCACATAGAAGACGTAGGCATATCGATTTGCCATCGCCTTCAGGTGCTCCAGATCCGTTCCCTGCTGGATCGGCACCCGCTCGTTCGGAGTGGGTGAATCGCTGATGGGAGGATTCCTGACATCGGCGGTCATGCCGTACTTGGCATAGCTGGAGATGATATTCCTGGCTATGGCAGCCTCATCCTGGGCAGGATGCGGCGCTGACTTCTCCTCCCGGTCCATCATCAGGCTGATGTCCTCGCCGGTGATCCTCAGCGTCGAAGAACCGGGCTCGTTGCCCGGAGCCAGTTCATGAGTGGTGATTATGCCGTCCATGATGACATATGACCTTCCTTTGAAGGTGACTATCATTATCACCCGGCTGCAGGGGTTGAGAGTGGAATCTTTCAGCAGTGGATAATCTCGCAGGCCGTTTCTGGCCTGCCGTCCTGCTTGAAGGGTCATTTGAAAGCCGGAGTGTGCCTCGTCGCTATGAGTAACCTCGATGCTCTCCAGAGCCTCCATGATCGCTGGCGAGGCGGGCTGCGGGATATTCTCACCGGCAAGCAGGGTGAACAGAATTCCAGGCAGGCTCATTAATCCTCCATCAGAACTGGGGCAGGGGCACCCGGAGCGTACGTCCGGGCAGAGAGAGCTCAGATGGGTTGTTAGCATTGCAGGCGTCGCAGATCCTCCAGAACTGCTCCGGATCGCCCAGCGTTCGGGAAGCAATCAGGTCCAAGCGATCTCCTTGAACGAAGGTGACCTCGACCAAGAGCGGCATCTCCTCGCCCTGCGGCAAAAAGCGTCTCTTTTTGTAGGTGACGATGCGCCCTTTGCTGTCTGCGATGCTGGTATCCTCCACAGAGGAATAGCGGCTGCTTTTATCGAACATCGCCTATCCCACCTTGAAGCTTCCAGATATCGAGAAGCTGACCGAGCCGGAGATGCCTGGAGCCGGAGCCGATGCGGCAGCCGAAGCCGCAGACGAGCTGCCAATCATGCCGATTCTGGCCATGGCCTCCTTGGCCACCTGGTGAGCCATGAAGAAATTGTATCCTGGGTTGTCCCTGGGAAGATCATTGTAGCTTAAAACCCGAAGGTTCAATGAGACTTTTGCCCGGAGTGGATTGAGGTTGACATCATAGGCCTCCTCGGCGATGGTGAAATCGGTCAGCCTGACCGGAAGGATGCGGTTGGCTCCCCACATGAATAGAGTCATGGGCGCCTCCGGAGGCACAATCTCAATGGTTCCGGAGGCGATCAGATCGGCATTGGCAATCACCGTAGAGCTGGGGGGATAGACCAGCATCTCCAAGGCAGACAGCTGGGGATAGATCCCCATCTCTGTGGCTATTGCCATGCCTCCTTCCAGCTGATCGGCAGCATCTATCTCCACGCTCAGGCTGATGGTCTCCACGGGTGCGCCCTTCAAGCGCATGGGCTCGGTTCGGTTGGCGCTCTCCATTCCTGCAGTCTGGGCTTTGAGGCTGCGGGTCATGGTATCAGGGTTGTACTGAAAGACGATGGTGCTGGATTGGGGATTCTGGGGGTCGATTACCATGATGGCCCCTTTCTGTATCTTGGGGGATTGGGTGAATGTGGTCATAATTAGTGTCCTCGAATTAGCTCAATTCATCAATCTCTGAATCATGTGCCTCCGCCCGAACCCCTCGAGCCGCCGCTTTCATTGGAGCGACTATTATCGCCGCCTGCACCGCCAGCGCCACCTGTGTATGTACTTGATGTATCTTCACTGGCGCCCTGGGATTCGGTAGGGCTAGAGGATTGTTCTTGATCAGTCTGGCAGGAGTCTGTCGGACATTCATCGACACAACCCAATAGCAGCCTGATCTCCGGTGGGGTGGTCTCCGGCATCTTCTTAACATACTCATGGTCCTTGAATGCAGGATCTACATCTATCGGATCACGACCGCTGCACCGATAGACGATGCCCTTATTCTCAACATATTGAAATTTATTTTTCGTGCCGGCCACCGGACGGCAGCTGTAAAATCCTTCGACAAAGCCAAAAGCATCCAGAACGTCGTTCCATTCATCATCCTTTACCGCCTCGACTGTTGTTATTGTGACATAATTCGAAGGATACTTTTTACTAGACAGATATTGTTGCATCCACTTCCAGTACTTCTCAGGATCATCGGCACTTGTATGTGTCTCTATGGGTCCTAGATGCATTCCCGAAACGTAGTTTTTAAGCGTTGCTTTTGGAGAGTATTTCTGCACCCATTCCTTCAAAGCGCGCCGCCCTCTCTGCAAATCTACAAAAATGGCAAGGTCCTTGCGCGCGGCAAAGCCCTCTACTGCCGTATTATCCGGACTTAATCCACGGTCGCCTGACACAGGGCTCATATTATCTGGAGTTGGACCCTGTTTTGCCGGCGAGCCCCAAGCCCTTACATTCTGCCAGTAGCCTGCAGATGGATGACCTGGCTTCTGCATTCTAGGATGCACATCGACAGTTATATCGCCGGGATTGTTGGTCATCCAGGGCCAGCTTCCAATTACAACGCCCTCGGAGATCTTGCGGTTGCCAAGACGCACATGATCGCTGTAGACTACATAATCCCAAAGCCTGAGGGCCTGAGTTTTTTGATTGCTCGGGAACATGCCATTTGCGCCGACCGAAGCCTTGAGTACCGACTGCGGAGAACAGGCGCACCCTTTTCCAGACTGCCTGGCAATAAGAGGCCCTCCGGCAGCTTTGCAGCTTACCCTTCTCTGCGAAAGGGGACAGAGCGATTCATATTCATCATTTCTGCTACCTTGGAAGCTGCCATTCGGAAGAGTTCCGCTTTCCTCGTTTTGCTGCTGGAGGTAATGCGTAAGTTCATGCGCCAGCAATCGAATGCCTCTCGCCGTATTTGGTGCATACTGGCCGGCAGCAAATGCCATATTCGCGCCAGCGGTGTAAGCCAGTGCATTCAAGGATTTAGCCGACTCTTCCGCCTTCGCATCGGTATGAACTCTCACCATACTAAAGTCATGCCCAAAACGCGGCTCAAGGAACATTCGCGCCCGATCATTGAGCTTCTCGCCCGGTGAATTTAAGACCTCATGAACAATAGGCAGCACATCCTGGCGGCAGCCGGACCTTGCTGATGACCTAGAGATTGACAGGGCATTAGGTGTCTCTGCTTTGTCTCTCTTGCACCAGGGGCAAGGCTGCCGTATGGCTGCTTCCTCTCTGAAGACCAGGGGGTTTTGCTGCACCATTGTCTCAGGCATTGTCATTATTTGATCTGCTATCCGCTCCGCTTCCACCTCTTGCTCATCACCCGGCTGGCTGATGGCAAGCCTGGCATGCAATCCGGCAAGCACTCTGCCTGCTCTTAATGGCGAATTTATTGAGATCTTTGCCAGATTATGGCCCCATCCCTGCGCCGACTTCTGTTGGAGGATATCTTCTCTGGCCTCTGTTTTTCGCCGCGGAGCTTCGAAGCTGGATCGAATTGTGCTGAAGAAATGAGCTTCTTTAGGCAATGCATCTTTTCTGGTATCCATCATGGTTTTGCCTCTCATCTCCTCATCCCCCTATATACCGCCCTAGCTACCTGTGCGCCTATCGCTTCCGGTCTAGCCCCTCTGGCAAGTGCGATCTCCCCTGCATCCATGTCCCCAATCTCAAGGTCGTTATTCAGCGATGGCAAGCCTGGCTCCACCAGCAGGCTCTCCAGCTCTCTCTCCACTGCCTCACCGATGCGATCCTGGTCTTCAGGGGCAAATCCGTGCAAAACCAGCTCCTCAATGTGCAGCTCTACTTTCATAGCCACCCCCCAATCTCAGCTTCCGTGAGCGGCCGGTCGAGCTTGGCATACTCAGCAGAAGCCGCTCTCTTGATATGTGCCATCCCCACGGGAACACCGGCGTCCGCCGCTAGAAAAGCCGCATTTAGAGCTATGTTCTTGATGTTGCCTCCTGCCACGTTGAGGCGGGAGAGTTTAGTGAAATCGAGACCCTGTGTGGGCGTCTCGTCAGGAAACATTCGCTTCCAGATCAGAGCGCGCTCTGCAAAATCCGGGAACGGGAACTGCACCACAAACCTTATGCGCCGCAGGAATGCCGTGTCCAGGGCGTTCTTCATATTGGTGGTGAGTATCGCCAGGCCCCGGTAGGCCTCCATCTTCTGCAAGAGGTAGCTGACCTCTATGTTGGCATAGCGGTCGTGGCTATCCCGGATCTCGCTGCGCTTGCCGAAGAGCGCATCCGCCTCATCGAAGAGCAGGATGGCGCCGCCCTCTTCGGCAGCATCAAAGACCCTTCTAAGGTTCTTCTCGGTCTCGCCGATGTATTTGCTGACCACGGATGACAGGTCAATTCTGTAGAGATCGAGGCGTAGCTCCGAGGCCAGAACCTCGGCGGCCATTGTCTTTCCTGTGCCGCTCGCACCAGCAAAAAGGGCGCTGATGCCCATTCCCTGCGAGTTCTTTCTGGCAAAGCCCCATGCCTCATAAACGGTAGACCTGTTTCTAACGTGCATGGCTATGCTCCGCAGCACCTGGAGCTGATGATCGGGAAGGATCAGGTCATCCCAGTACGCTGCCGGTTCTATCCTCCAGGCCAGGTCATCCATGCGGTAACTAGAGACTCTCCGGCAGGCATCCCACAGGGCCGCCTTGAGTGAGCTGTCCTGGCGTTCATCAGCCTGGCTTGTAGCGGAGCTATTATCAAGCATCATCCTGGATTGCACATCCTCAGAGATGCTCTTGATGGCGCCGGCGCCCAGATTGAACTGGGAGAGAATAGCATCAAGCTGGCCGTTCATCCCTGTGATTGCCTCTCCAAGATAGGACTGCCAGATCAAGCGCTGCTCGTCAGGCTTCGGTCTGGAGACCTCGAAGGAGAGGCTCACGCGGCTCACGATCTCCGGGCGCATTCCTCTGGTGGAGATTATCAGCGGGCATAAGATATCGCTCAAGAGATGCTTTATCGATCTCGCCATTGCCAGGTTGGCAGGGTCCTCCTCTTCGCAGTCAAGGAAGATAGCGCCAGCATGCAGCGCAGACTTTCGTTCCAGCAGCCGGACGAAAGTATATAGCTCCCCAGCATCGGTCGGAATGGATGCTGCCGTCACAATATCCAGATTCAGGCTGAGAATTCTGCATGCGGCAGAGGCGATGTCTCTCTTGGTTTCGGCCTCCGGTCCGCAGAGCTGCAGTACAGGCAGAGCCGATTTTTTTGCCGCTTTCGACCATGCCTGCGCCATCTTATCCGCCAGAGATCTGTGCGACGGTGCCAGATCTGCCCTTGCGCCCAGAGGCCTGGCCAGCCCGGCAAGCCGCTCATCATTGTAGCTGATTCCCACCAGAAAGTGCAGCACGCTTTCATCAATTCTCAGCCGGCTGGAGGTCAGGGCTTCATTGGGATCAATCTCAATCATTCTCCACCGCCTCAATGGAGATGCGCTGGTTAGCGCACTCCAATGGGCATCCGGCAGAGCAGCAAGCGCCAGGCCGAAGGTCGGATAGGGCCGAGAATGATTGCCCTGAGCTGAGGCGCAGATTGAGGAAAAATCGGATTCCAGCTCGATTCCTGCGCATAAGAGCAGTATATCTCTCTCAAAAGAAGTCAGACTGAATGCGCTGCAGAGAATATCCAGGGAGTACGGACCGGGAGCGATCCCGGCCACCAAGTCCGGATTCTGAGCTGATGGCTCTCCAATATTCGCGGCCTCTTGCTCGGCATCTTTTTTGCAATGGCTCACAAGGATTTCCCGAAGGCGAGAAAGAGAGGCGGAAAGGTATCTCTTATTTGCCTCGGTCCAGCAGTCATCCGGAGAGGTGCTCATGAGATAATTGCCTCCGCGTCTGGGAGAAATCTGGGTGGCTTGCTGCTGCGGTCTACAAACGGGCTATCAACTCCATCTATTCGCAGTCGGGCTATGTATTTGCCGGATGGAATCGATCCCAATCGGAAGGTTAGTTTGGAAACTGAAGACGCTGGCTTATCATAATCATCGGGCAGAAACTCGATGCTTCCAAGCAACAATGATGCTCTCTGTTCCTGGTGAAGTCCGGGCTTGAAGGCAACATCTACAATTTTGTTATCCATCAGGGAATTGGCATTTTTTGTTATCGCTGTGATATTCGGAGCTAAAGATATGACCAAATAATTGGTGGTCTCTTTATTCATTCCCGATCCGAAGGCCATCCAGAGCTGATAGAATCCGGCAGGCCAATCCTCATCCGGATTTATTCTTGTCTCCGGCCTGGCAGGGTCTTCTAGATAGGGTTCTTTGGGTAGCATAACCCTTAATGTATCCTGATTTGCATTTGGCAGAGCAGAGATTTTTAAAGGCTTGCCAGAGAGCCTGTTTCTGAAAAATACGGCTGCATCAGCCGCATCGAGATTGTATCCATTTATGGTCAGAGCATCTCCCAGCATGGCGCTTATCTGGCCGGCGGGAGGCTTTGCCTCGGTCAGAACGGGAAAGCTTGCATGGGGAGAAATGGCGTCGGTCCGGCTGATAATTCCGGAATCGTCCTTGCCTATGGTCAATACCGGCAGGGAATGCTTCAATGGGCTCGAGCTTTCGATCAGGATCAATGACGCCACATAGGCAACAGAGGGCCTGTAGCCTGTACCGATTGCCGTCCACAGCTTGCTTGTCTCCTCAGCATTCATGCTCAAAGGAGAGAGCTTTATTAGCTCGATCTGATCGGCGAGATCCGACTCCTTCAGGGCATTGCTTGGCTTGGAATCACCAGATGGCTGGACGAGAATATTCCTGATAATCTCCCTGCTCAGGATGGGCATCTCATGAAAGACCTGCATGGCATAGCCCAGAATAATCTCTGCCTCAAAATCAAGCTTGCCATATGCCGTGAGAAGATAGTAAAGATCTAGAGCAAGGGGTGGATTGGTCAGGCTTTCGCCTCGCTGGCTCCTTGATGGCAGGCCGACGTTGCGCAATGCAGCATTTGGGGCAATCTGATAGAGGAATATGTTGAGCTGAGGCACCTCTTCGCTATCTGGCTTTGCTATTCTGCTTGGCGATATTGCAGTGACATTTACAACCTGGCTGACTTTCATATTGATATTATGCCGAATGTCTGTAGTCGCATTTTGAAGAATGCCCTTCAGAACGGCTGTGACTGATGCTATAGCCAGTGCGTTGCTCATCTCTGTCCTCCATTCCGCAGGCGCAGATAATCGTCAAGAGATAATATCTGAATCTTGGAGCGGGCCTTCTCTGCGGGCTTTTCCGGAGTGATGGCCGCGCGCACCTCTATTCGACCGATGGTGACTTTCACTGATGAAGCGGTTTTCTCATCTCGAGACTCTTCGACCTTTTTCTCCGAGAATGCTTCTCTTAATTTTCTTGCCACCGGAGGTGGGGGTAAATGCCGTTTTTTAGAAAGGGCAATGTTCTCCGCCGATTCGTAGGCATGAGGCTGCGATGCATGAAGCTGTTTTTCCGTCCTTTCGCTTCTCTTTAGCGATTCCACAATCCCGCCGATAGTGTAGGCATTTTTCTGTTGTCTATCGGGGGATTGATTCATCCTGCTCCTCATAACCTGATCTGAAGACAGGATATACTGAGCGGTCCTAGTCATGGCAGATCTTCTGGATAAAGGCAAAAAGAGGTCATCTCCATCACTCTCAGATGATGAAATCCTATTGGAGCTACTATGCAAATCCTTGATCAGGGACAGGCCGATCCTGTCATCCAAATCTTCGAGCTGGATTTGATCATCGTTCGTCCAAGAGGATGGCTGATGCAATGAATGAATTCTAGCGGATAGATTCGCCCGCTGTACATCAAAATTCTCGTCCGCTCTGACTCTTGCCGTCGTCAATGTCTGGCCGGATGGCAAAAGCCCTTCACGTTCCCTTGAAAGCCGAAGCTCTGCGGAATTTTTTTCCCCGATAGATTCGATTTGGGAAATAGCGGCTTTCGATGGCTGGGGCAATTGATGAATCTGATTGATGGTTTGAGTCGTCTTTTCAGGCCAGAGCGTTTGTGCCTCAGGTTCAAGCTCATTCAAGCCCTCCCTGGTAGGCTCTCTTGATTCGGCGCGGCCATCTGTGGGCCAGGTGTCTTCTCCTGGTGTGGATTCAGCCGTCTCTTCTATCTTGCCGGATGGTAAAAGCCCTTCATGTGCCCTTGAAAGCTGAAGGTTTGCGGAATTTTTTCCCTCGATGGGTCCGATTTGGGAAATAGCGGCTTTCGATGACTGGGGCAATTGATGAATCTGATTGATGGTTTGAGTCGTCTTTTCAGGCCAGATCATTTGCTCCTGAGGCTCAATCCCGTTCGAGCCCACCCTGGTAGGCTCTCTTGATTCGGCGCGGCCATCTGTGGGCCAGGTGTCTTCTCCTGGTGTGGATTCAGCCGTCTCTTCTATCTTGCCGGATGGTAAAAGCCCTTCATGTGCCCTTGAAAGCTGAAGGTTTGCGGAATTTTTTCCCTCGATGGGTCCGATTTGGGAAATAGCGGCTTTCGATGACTGGGGCAATTGATGAATCTGATTGATGGTTTGAGTCGTCTTTTCAGGCCAGATCATTTGCTCCTGAGGCTCAATCCCGTTCGAGCCCACCCTGGTAGGCTCTCTTGATTCGGCGCGGCCATCTGTGGGCCAGGTGTCTTCTCCTGGTGTGGATTCAGCCGTCGTTTCTATCTTGCCGGATGGTAAAAGCCCTTCACGGACCAGAGAAGGCCAAAGATCTGCAGATTTTTTTCCCTCGATGTCTCTTGACAGAGCGACCTCTGTCCTCAATGACTGCGAATCTTGAAGATGTGGATTAGGTGATACGGTCTCTATCTTGCCAGGCAGAATTCGTGAATCTGGCTCATCTCTGCTTGAAATCTCTCTGGAAGAAAGATCTGATGGCAGAAGATAGTCCCTTGGTCTGGCCATTTCTACTGTATGAGTCTCTGCTTCACTTAAGGCGCTGCCAGACGTGAAAAGACCATCGGTTGACTTTGATGGAAGTCCATATTTGGAATTGCTCCCCTGGAAAGCTTTAGCCGCTCTGAAAAAATCAATTGGCGATATTGGACCCTGGAGGAGCTTTTTTTCGGATATTGCCGCACTCTCAACAGGAGGCACTGATACTTTCCGTTCGGTTCGTTTTAAGTTTTCTTTATCAGGCGCTTTCAATGATGAATGATCTCGATGAGACTGAATGGCCGATTGCGGCCTTTCTTCGTCCAGAGGCATTTGCGCATCCCGGTAAGACAAATTTGGACGCTCCTGCGAATGGTCATTTTGTCCGCGGCAACAATCGCTCTTCAAGGAAAGCTCTTCTCTAAGGCTTGCTCCAGAAAATGCTTGAATGGGGCTTTTCAGAGAAAGAGAAGAAGCATCAGAGATCTGAATGGAATGGTGATTTTGCCAGTTCTCTGTATTCGGGTTTTCAACGCCTGTAATGCCCTCGTCCACTGTATCGCCTGCAATTTCATCTGTTAGAGCGGTGGCTTTATCCTGAATCTCCTGGCCATGTGCTTGTGGTGAAGGTTTTTCGGGGCTTATCCTGCAATCTGCCAGGCCGTCTGGTCCGAGCTTTTCATTCGCATTGCGGTTAGCGCCCTCTGACGAAGAAGGAGGCATCTGATGGTCCTGCGAAGATGATGCCATCTGATTGGGATGAGAAGATTGGATTGACTCCGTCTTCAAGGGCCGAAGAGCCGATCCCTCGGAATTCCCATTCAAAAAATCCATCGCTTCAATTCTATCTGCTCCCGTGCGGTCAATTGCAGATAGGTCTTTGCAGCCAGCTTCCTTCTGGTCGTTCGTCTCGGTCTTTTCGGTTGGCAGCTGCAGCCTAACAACGGTAGGATAATCCATTGCTTTAGCAGCATTCAGATTCTTAGGCTGATCTGGCCGATGTTGATCTGATAGATGCCGATCTGATAGATATTGAGGGGATTTAGGCGGGTGTAGGCTATGAGACGATTGTTTAGCTGCATGAGGTTTGGATGGCGTATTCTCTATGAAGCAGTCTTCTTCCGAGATTGCAGTGAAGTCTAGAGGCTCAAAAATAGACCTGAGCCTCGGCCTGATCATTCCTGTAAGCTTAAGGCTCCTGGCAGCAAGGCTTGATAGATAATCGCTCATTGATCGACCATCTCTAGGTAAATCTGCCTTCGATACTCGCTCATGGCAAGTATATCCTTCTCCTTCCAGCCGAAGAATTTGGCCAGGGTAGCTACATCCCTGAAGATGTGCTGAACAGAGGAGGAGATCTCCCTCCAGAGAAAGCTCACTATATCAAAGATCTCCTGCCAGCTCTTGCCACAGGAGGGACAGTTCATTTCCAATCGAATATCCGCCTGGGAGTCTATCCGGGACATGCGCTCAGATAGTGCGTTTCCAACCGAGGTAGGAAGATCCTGCATTCCGGTCATCTGTCCATCTTTGCAGGCACTGAGCACACAGCGTTCCATTAGAATGCTCCTCGCTGAAGAGATGTCATTTTCGCCTTCCAAAGCCAGCAGATCAAAGCTGTTGGGCAGCCGAAACTCAATCTCAAAGCCATCTGTTGATAATGAGAAGGGCCCGGATAGATCGACATCGTCCCGAACTAGGATATCTCGGGAGTGAAGATCCAGCTCCAGCTCTTCACCGCAGCTTTTGCAGGAGGTTACGCAGGCCAGGTTTGAACCGAAGAGTTGCTCTCTCAATGAGATGAGAAGGGCATCTCTTCGGCCTATGCAAAGCCCAGCCAGTGATTCAATCTCCATATCCGGATAGGCTCTTGCGAGAAGAAGCAGGGCCCATTCGGCAGGCGACCTTGCCAGACCCGCTTCCCAGATATCAAGCTGTTCAGATGCTGATAGATTGAGCATATATCTCTATTTACGGCTCGGGCTCATTAAAGCTCGGCTCAGCAGGCTCAGCAACCTCGTAATCGCGCTCCCATCCTTCGTTCTCCAGCTTTATGTGCTGGATAGCCACTGCATTGGCGTTGGCATCGAGATCGGGCATGGCCTGAAACTCCGA
The DNA here is from genome assembly GCA_035403205.1 of Methanothrix sp. Classification (GTDB taxonomy): domain Archaea; phylum Halobacteriota; class Methanosarcinia; order Methanotrichales; family Methanotrichaceae; genus Methanothrix. The sequence continues at coordinate 34,242 of DAONES010000002.1, forward strand.
AACCCAGCATCGGAATATTTTGTATGCTATGGCCAGCTGTCCGGCCTCATTGTAAACCTCGATTATGATGTCCTTGCGGAAATCCTTCAGCGAGACCTCGCTTCCAAGTCCAGATCCATAATTCCAGACCTTGTTTGCCCAGATCTCGAACTCCTTGTCATGGGTTACTCCTCTATCTAGAGTAATGGCATCATATTCCGTCCTTCCGGGTGACTTGCGAGTGGTGCTTGGGTCTCCTCCTTCGCGGTGCTTTACTACCTCTGTAGTGCGCTTGAGGGCACCGACCTTGCTTATCCCGGCAACATAGCGCCCATCCCACTTAACTCTGAACTTGAAATTTTTATACGGATCAAACCGAGTAGCATTAACGGTGAATTGTGCCATATATAGACCTCCTATACCTGTATATCTCCTGCCATCTGCTGAATCTTGATCACTACAAATTCTGCGGGCTTTAGGGGCGCAAATCCCACAATTACGTTCACGATCCCCTTATTGATATCATCCTGAGTGGTGGTCTCCTTATCGCACTTGACAAAATAGGCCTTCTGAGGAGTAGTTCCCTGAAAGGCGCCCTGACGAAAGAGATTGTGCATAAAGGCTCCAACGTTGAGGCGGATCTGAGCCCAGAGAGATTCGTTATTTGGCTCGAATACAACCCACTTCAGACCCCTAAACAGGCTTTCCTCAATATACAGAGCCATTCTCCTCACTGGGATGTACTTGTATTCATCTCCAAGCTGATCTGATCCGCGCAGAGTCCGTGCTCCCCAGACGATGCTGCCATAGACGGGGAAGGACCTCAGGCAATTTATTCCCAGGGGATTGAGAGAGCCGTTCTCAGCGTCATTGAGATTGACTTCAAGGCCCGTAATCCCGCTGATAGCGGCATCGACCCCGGCAGGTGCCTTCCAGACGCCTCTTTGGGAATCGGTTCTTGCTATCACTCCGGCGATAGCGCCAGAGGGTGCAAAGATGCGTTGCTGTCTTCCTCGGAGTGGATCTTCCTTCACTATTCGAGGGAAATAGAATGCAGCATTTCGAGCCGCAGGTCCGGTTAGCCCCAGATCGCCTAGTTTGTCGGCAGAAAAACCATTCGGAGGATCTACAATCAGCATGGCGCGTCTATCTGCACAAAGCTTCATTGCCTTCTGATAAATGGCTACGTAATTCTTTTCCGAGAATGATGCTTCAAGGGGAATGCAGAGCAAATTGAAGATATCAACCTTATTTAGTAAATCCATGCCTGCTGAATCCTTGGTGTAGTCCGAGGCATCCAGGTCATCCCCATCAAAAGCTTTTGATGCATCTACGACTCCAATGGATGTCTCAGGGTTATTCTCATCCCAAATTGACTTGTTTTTATCAGGAGCGTCGGCGTGCTTAGCCGGTATCTCATTTGGAAGGTCCGAGGTTGTCCTTAGCAATTTTGATTCATTCTTCAAAACCTCGGTAACCCTTCGGGGGCTATCTTTGACCGTGAGATTCTGGAAGGTTTCAGTCTCCCCAGTCTCAATATTTCTGATGGTCAGATTGAACAGATCCGTCTCTGTTATGCTGTATTTATCCAGCCCCTGGCTCTTTATTGTCTCCTTGGCAACAGCTTCATTCGGGTAGGTGATCCGCACTTTAAGGCTATTTGCCCAAGATCCTTCATTGGCTGCTTCTAATTGCAGAGATTGGGATTCTTGAGAGCAATTGACTGCAATTATGGCCTTAGTTTTTTTATCATGATCGTCATTAGGATGATAAAGGCGGACAATAATTGCCTGGCCTCCGCCGTTAAGATAGAAATCATTAACGGCATAGCCTAGCGGGCTTAAAGCCCACAATCCGCCGAAGATGCGATGGAAATCCGAAAAGCTATTGATTAAGGTAGGTTCTGTGGGGCCCTTCAGAGCTCTGCCTAAAAAGGCAGTAATTGAAGTGGCAACACCTGTTATGCTTCTAACTCCGCTGGATATCTCTTCTACATAAACTCCAGGATAAGTCAATAATGCAGGCATAAAATCATCTCTTCTACAATCATTTTCTCCCAATCAGTGGTATCTGTCTGGGGTATCTTACAAGACGGTACACTGGACTGCCGATGGCATTTAAGATGCCCAAATCCTCTAAATTGTCTCAAGCCGCGATCTGACATTCTTCATTCAATTAGCTCCTTTGACAGGGATTTTATCGTTATGTCTCCCGTCAGCTGAATAAAATTAAGTTATAATATTTTCATTCAATATCATGGCATCGTCAGTAGATCCTTTTCTGACAATATTCTAAAGATAAAATTATGTATTGCAAATATTCCTGCGAATGCCTGCAAAGCTGCCCGCTATTACGGGAGTTTCATTGCCCAAGTGCTCGCTCCGAATTGGTGCATCATTTTAGCCCCATGACTGAGGCGGATTAGATATATGGTAAGAATGCGGAGATTGATTATTGATGCAACTAATATATTTGGGTTAGTTACCAAGGAAGATATATAAATTTTTCGGCAATGAAATAAAATCGATGCGAGTCAAAAATATTGGATATATTTAATTATAGATGTAATTTAGAGATAATGAAATTGTTTTCATTTGATCAATTGCTTTCTGATGATTCATTATGCAAAATAAAATATTCTTAATAAATATATAATGCATTTGCAGCTTATGATTTACTCTTGGGTTCGAATATGTCTGGTCATGCGGCATTTCGAGATTTGATCTGGTATCATCAGGCGCTCCTGGGGATCTGCTCACGCTGATGAGCCTGGCAGAATGAGATCAATGAATGGTTTATTTATGCGTTATAGAAATGAAACATGCAATGCTGTCTTTCTGGTTTATCTCTCACTTTTTATCAGAGGATTTGGCTGAAAAACGAATTAGCTCTAACACAGTCGCAATCAATAATAATAAATAATATTTTTAATTAATATTTTATTTAAATTAATAATAAATAGTAGTTAGTATTATACAATATAAAATCATTATAATTAAACAATTAAAACTAACTAAAACTATTTTAAATCAATTAAAATTATTATATGGTATTAATGTATTATATACTAATAGTATATTATATTTTAAAAATACAAAAATTAAAAAATTTTACTACTTAAAAATTAAAAATTAATCTATATAATTAAATAAAAATTAAATTAATTTAACAAATTAATATAAATAGTAATTATTTATTTAAATAATTTATTAAGTACAATAATTATGTACCAATTTTCAAAATAAGCAAATTTTTGTAAATCAATTTTATTAATTAAATTATTGTAAATTATTTTATATTATATTAAATTAAATAATAAATTATATCATTTAATTTTAAAATCCCGGAATATTTTTATCCCCAGGTTTTCAATGATTTCAATTGGATGAATGCATTATCAGGGTTCCTCTCAAGCTGATCTTATAAACCATAGGCGCAAACTCCCACCTCTCGACGAAAACCATGTTTTTGCTAAGCGGATAATTCCATACACTATATGAATATGCTCTATCCAGCGCCAATCCTCATGCTTTTCAGGATGAAAATATGGCTTAACCATGTGATGAGATTTTGGGACTAGCTTGTTCTGATAAACTATAAGAATTGACTGCGGCTAGAGTTTAAATCATTATTTTTTTATAAATAGTAATCTGGGTGCAAACATATAGCAGTTTCCTCCTAGATAAGTATTTATAAATTTTATATCATTAAAATTTGTATGCAATCTTTTCTTCACAGACAGGCCATCGCAGAAATAATAATTGTAATTATAGTAAATCAATATATCTTTAACTTATAATTAATTTATTTAAATAAGATTATAAATTAATGATACTTTCTAAATAGAACTAATTTTGTATATCTATAAAATTTGAAAATTTTAAATTATTAAATTATCAATAGATATTAATTCACAATTAATATATTTATTTAATATTTTAAATTGATATTTGAATAATATTTTAATATATAAACAAATAGTTATTAAATAATTAATATTAATAGTTATTATTGATATTAATATTATTCTATATCTATTTTTAAAAATATCACTACTTAATTTTTAATAATATTATCAATATTAAATTTATATATTTTATATAATCTATATTAATATTACTATAAATATAGTTAAATTCAAATTTTCTCGAAAAAGGTTAGAGTTCATTTAGGAATGATAATGATAATTAGAAGAAAAAGCGCCAAATTTCAAGATAGCGAATCTTTATATCGAAATGCCGCTGTTAAAGATGAAGTTGAGCCTTTGGAATTGCCATGACTGATATTACGCAAGAGCTAAAGGAGATTGCCGGAGACAGAGTCTCTGCCGCCCCGAGCGAAAGATGCTGCTATGCGGGAGACGCATCTCAAATTTCCGGCATGCCTGACTTTGTAGTGCGCCCGCAATCCGCAAGCCAGGTCTCCCGCATCCTTGCATTAGCCAGCAAAAAGCTCATTGCCGTTACGGCGCGGGGCGCGGGAACCGGCCTTGCGGGGGGCTGCTCTCCGGTCAGGGGGGGAGTTGTACTGGATATGTCAGGAATGAACAGGATTCTGGAAATAGATATCCGAAACCAACAGGTCATAGTTGAGCCGGGAGTAGTGGCAGAGAGGCTCAATTCTGCTCTGAAGCCTTACGGCTTTTTCTTTCCGCCTGATCCTGGAAGCCTGTCCATGTGCACCATCGGCGGAATGATCTCCTACAACAGCAGCGGCATGCGCTCAGTCAAATATGGGACGGTAAAAAATTATGTCCTCGACCTGGAGGTAGTGCTGGCAGATGGCCGGATTATCCATACCGGCAAAAAGGTGCTCAAATCATCCGCAGGATATGATCTTACCCGTCTCTTCGTCGGATCTGAAGGAACCCTGGGAATCATCACCCAGGCTGGCCTGAAGATCGCTCCATTGCCCAGCGTCAGAAAGCTTATTCTGGCATGCTTCGACGAGGCAGAAGTTGCCGGCCAGGCCGTGATAGAGATATTTTCCAGCGGCATAACTCCCTCTGCCTGCGAGATACTCGATAAAACGACTCTGGAGGTTTTAAAGTTCTGCGATCATCATCTCGCCATACCTGAAGACGGGGACATAATCCTATTCGAGGTGGATGGAACTGAAAGCTCGACATCCGAGGCCGCGAAACAGATCTGCCAGATATGTCGGCCCACCGCCAGGAGCGTGAGAATTGCCTCCGGCGGGCAGATGGATGGCATATGGGCAGCGAGAAGGCTGGTGGGGGCGGCCATATCTCGCCTCGATCCTTCCAAGACCCGAATTTATATAGGCGAGGATGTTGGTGTTCCCATCAAAGAGATTCCTGCGCTAATTAAAAGAGTGCAGCAGATCACCGCAAAGCTGGATATCCCGGCTATGAAATACGGGCACATTGGAGACGGAAATCTGCATGTGGCCCTCTTCATCGATGTCATGAGCAGTGAGCAATGGCAGAAGCTGCGGCTGGCTGCGGATAGAATTCACAGGGCGGCTATGGAGCTGGGTGGCACAGTCAGCTCTGAGCATGGAATCGGCCTTGCCCGCGCCGATTATCTGCCTGAGCAAATGGGCTCTGATGCATTCTCTGTGATGCGATCCATTAAAAATGCCCTGGATCCTCTGGGAATTCTAAATCCGGGAAAGATGGGGCTATGAAAGATGACGCTATTAAATAAAGGGTTATGAAAAATGGGGCTATAATGGATCTTGATCGGACACTCAAATCGATAAACCAATGCGTGAGATGCGGAAGCTGCCGCGCCATCTGTCCGGTCTTCGAGCAGTCCGGCTGGGAGTCGGCAAATACTCGAGGACGCATTATGATTATGAAGGGCCTTACCTGCGGCCTCATTCCAGATTCGCAGGTTCTCGATAGCCTCAATAGCTGCACCACCTGCGGGCTATGCACGGAAAACTGCCCCGCAGGCATAAATCCGCCCGAGCTGATTGAGAGCGCCAGAAGAGAGCTGGTCCTTCAGGGAAAGATGACCGCCCAGCAGGCGGATTTGAGCAGAAATATCTTTGCCAGCGGAAACACCTTCGGCGATAGCAGAGACCGGCTCTCCTGGCTTAAGGAGGGAACCGTTCTGCCGAAAAAAGCAGATTACGTCTATTTTGTGGGGTGCATGAATTCATATCGCTATACTGATACCGCCGCCAGGACTTTTTCCATCTTGCGTCGCTTCGGAGCCACCATTCTCCCTGAAGAGCAGTGCTGCGGATCGCCGCTGCTTCGCACCGGATTTGATGCCCGTCGGTTTATCGATCAAAACTGCAGGCAGATAGAAGATACGGGAGCGAAAACGGTGATCACTGGCTGCGCAGGATGCTATACTACTCTGAAGAAGAGTTACCCCAGGAATTTTCAGTTGCTGAGCGTCCCGGAGTTTCTGGCTGAGAAAATATCCGAGCTTGATTTATTGCCGCTAGATCTCACGGTGACCTATCATGATCCCTGCCATCTGGGCAGACACAATAAGATCTACGAGCAGCCGCGCCAGGTAATCGAGGCGATCTGCCGCCTCAAAGAGATGGAAACGAACAGAAAGGAGGCAAGATGCTGCGGAGGCGGCGGCGGGGTGCGGGCCGGGTACAGAGATCTTTCCCTTCAAATGGCAAGCAAAAGGCTAAAGGATGCCCCAAAAGATGCCGATTTCATCGTCACCACCTGCCCTCTCTGCATCAGGAACCTGAGAGATGGAGGCGGCGGCGAGAAGGTTATCGATCTGGTGGATTTGGTGGCAATGGCGATGCGATAGAATAATAGTGATAAAAATTTAAAATTCGCCGTAGAATATCTGGGCTCCTTCAGCTTTATTGGCGATACTGAAGCCTTTAAAGCCCCTCTTTATGAGATTTAGCTGCCCCTCAATATCTGTGATCGAAATCCTGCTCACAGCTTTCTGAGCGCAGGATTCATTCTTATCCCCCTCATTCTTCATATTTTTGTGCAGAATGAATCTCCACCAGCCATGCTTCTTCGGGCATAGCCCTTCAATTGCCAGGCCGCAGGAGAGATAATTGCCAAGGCTTACTGGATTTTTAGGAGACACTGTGCAGCAGGCATGATCATATCCCATTTCCTCAATCACTGCCAGGTGGGCAAGAATGAGCCTTCGCTGCAGGCCGTGCCCACGATGGGCAGGATGAACCGCAGCCGCCTGAAGATGAGCGACACCGCCAAGCTCCTTTTCCTGCAGATTGATGTCCCTTCCCAAGTTTTCAGAGGAGAGTCCGGGAATGCGAATGATGCTGAAGGCGATTAGCTGCTCTCCGGCGAAAAAGCCAAGAGCGGAACGTTCCCGAGAAAGGACCTGCCTGAAGTATTCCTCCTCATGCAGAATGAAGATCTCCTTGCAGGGAAGAAGGGCAGCGACGAGGTCTTGAAGCCTCAATAGCTCTGCCAGGCAGCCATAATCCAGAAATTTCATCTCATATATAGCATTCAATTTAGCCTCTTCGGATCAATCATTCTACGCCGGGTATTTATCTTCTTTCCGATTTCCAGGGCATCGCTTTATTAATCCCGAAGAGAATGTATTCGCCAGGAATGAACAGAGAAGATTGGCTGAAGATTCAAAAGGAGCTGGACAGGCTTTATGAGCTGCATGAGTGCGGAGTATCCGATGCTGGAAAATGCCGGGAATTCAATTCACAGACATCGCTTTTTCTCGAAAAGCTGGA
>DAONES010000003.1:0-36885 GCA_035403205.1 Methanothrix sp.
GCTGTCCTGAAAAGGTGCTCGTATCCACCATGGACGGCAGGCGAAGCGTTGCGGTCAATGCCTTCTCTGAGAACTCCGTAGAGCCCGGACAGATATTCATGCCCAGGGCGATCTGGTCCAATGTGGTGGTTGATCCTGAGACGTTCTCAACAGGCTCGCCGCTCTACAAAGGTTCTCCCGTGCGGGTTGAGCCCACAAATGATGATGTATTGGATGCAAGAGAGTTGACTGTAAAGCTGTATGCAAAGCATGAAAAAGGCAAGGGCAGGTGAGATAACGATGGCGTCAGAGATATTAGAGGTACCTGAGAGGTCAGAGACAGCAAAGAACATCGTCTGCCCTGTCTGCGGGGCGTCGTGTGATGACATTCAGGTAAAGCTGTCTGGAGACAGCATAACGGTCAGAAATGCCTGCAAGATGGGCAATGCAAAGTTTCAGGAGATCGTCAGCAGCCATAGGATCAGGCAGCCGCTCATCAGGGAAGGGAATACAGTCAGGCCTGCTCAGTGGGATGAGGCGATAGATAAGGCGGCGCAGATTCTGGCTGCTTGCAGGCGGCCTCTGCTCTTCATGGGAAGCGAGACATCATGTGAGGCCATGGAGGTGGGGCTGCATCTTGGAGAGTATTTGGGAGCAGTGGTCGACTCCAATGCCACCGTCTGCCACGGGCCTACCGCCATGGGAATTCAGGAGTCGGGAAGGGTGGGAGCGACAGCCGGTCAGAGCAAATCCCGGTCCGATCTTATCGTTTACTGGGGCTCCAATCCCCTTGAATCGATGCCCAGGCACATGTCCCGCTATGCCATTTACCCGCGGGGCTACTGGACGCGGCGGGGAAGGTTTGACCGGACAGTCATCACCGTGGACCCGAGAAGGAGCATCACTGCCGAGAATTCAGATCTGCATATTCAGCTGAAGCCCAACAGCGACCATGAGCTTCTCTCAGCGTTGCTCACCCTTTTGCACGGCAAGAGGCCGCACCCATCTGTGGAGAAGACCACTGGCGTTCCCATCTCCCAGATGGAAGAGATGCTCGATATGATGAAAAGCTGCAAATTCGGGTCGATTTATGTGGGCCTTGGGATAGCCTCATCATACGGAAAGCACCGCAATGCCGAAGCGGCTCTCAATCTTGTCAAAGAACTGAACGCCCACACCAAGTTCGTGATCGGCGCTCTGAGGGGCCACTGCAATGTGGCCGGGTTTAACCAGATCGCCTCTTACCTCTACGGCTTTCCCTTCGGCCTTGACTTCTCCCGTGGCTATCCGCGCTACAATCCAGGAGAGTACACATCGGTTGACCTGCTCAGAGAGAAGGATGTGGATGCTGCTTTGATTCTCTCTGCCGATCCGGTATCGCATTTTCCTGCGATCTGCTCCGAGTATATGGCAGAGATTCCGGTAGTCTGCATCGATATCTCCCACTGTCCGACTACCATGTTGTCAGATGTTGTTCTGCCGGGAGTGATTGATGCGATGGAGTGCGACGGGACATTCTATCGCCTGGATGATGTTCCCATCTACTTCCAGCCGTTCACGAAATCGCCCTTCAGCTTTACAGAGAGCAATGCGGATACACTGGAGCAGATCTTTGCGAGGGTAAAAGCGATCAAGGGATGAGACTAAAGTCATAGCCTCTCTTCAGGCAGCCTTGCATCCGCCACCTGGCCCACACACAGCCCACTGTGGGCTGTGGCGGGCTGGCGCATGCGCTCGTGCGCAGTCGACCGCGGGCGGCAGCTGGTGAGGCATGAAACCGGTCTCCGCCCGCATCGCCAGATAGGGGCCCGGCCTTCAGATTCTGCGATCTGGCCCAGCCGCCAAAAGATCTATTTCTCATCCTCACCAATCCGGCAGCGAAATGCCCGACTCACCAGACTCACCCGCTCCTCCAGCCACCACCAACTCCTTCGACCCGCCCGTCTCCTCAGAAGACGCTGCCCTGCTCTCTCTCTTTCATCCCGTCCTGCAGGAGTGGTGGCTCTCCTCCTTCCGGTCAGAGGACGGCCTCTTCACTCCGCCCCAGCGCCAGGCCATTCCCATGATCTCCCAGGGCAAAAATGTGCTCATCAGCTCGCCCACCGGCTCTGGAAAGACACTTTCCGCCTTTATCGCCATCATCAACCAGCTCTTTGTAATGGCCAGCATTGGCAGTCTGGAGGAGAGAGTCTACTGCCTCTACATCTCCCCGCTCAAGTCCCTGGCAAACGATATTCACCGAAACCTGGACAGGCCCCTTCAGGAGATACGGAGGAGAGCCGAAGAAAAGGGGCTGCAGGTGCAGGAGATCAGGCACGCCATCCGGCATGGAGACATCTCTGCCCGGGAGAAGGCCCGCATGCTGACCAGGACTCCGCATATCCTGAACACCACTCCCGAATCTCTGGCCATTCTCCTCAGCTCACCTCGGTTCAGGGAGAAGCTGAAGGGCGTGCGCTGGGTCATTGTGGACGAGATTCATTCCCTGGCCGCCTCCAAGCGCGGTGTACACCTTTCCCTCAGTTTGGAGCGGCTGGAGGAACTTCTGGAGGAGCATTTGGAGAAGCATTTAAGCGAGATGGTCGGAGAAGAGCCGGGGCCGTCATCCGCCGAGCCCCTATCCGGCCACTTCGTTCGCATCGGCTGCTCAGCCACAGTTGAGCCGCTAGAGGAGGTGGCCGAGTTTCTGGCAGGCTATTTGCGGCCTGTGGAGGTGGTGGACTGCCGCTTCTTCCGCCGCCATGACCTGCGTCTGCTCTGCCCGGTGCCTGATCTGATTCTTGCCGACCAAAAGGATCTGACGGGCCGGCTCTATGATCTGCTGCACCGCCACATTCAGGAGCACGGGAGCACCCTCATCTTCACCAACAGCAGAAATGGCGCGGAAAGGGTTCTGCAGAACCTGAGGCTTCGCTTTCCCCAGTTTTACACCACCGAGAACTCCGCCTGCCATCACGGCTCAATGGGCCGGGAAGGGCGAATGGATGCGGAGAGCCGCCTCAAGGAAGGGACGCTGAAGGTCGCCCTCTCCTCCACCTCTCTGGAGATGGGTATCGACATGCCGTCAATCGATCTCGTTTTGCAGATCGGCTCGCCCAAGTCAGTGGCAGCTCTCTTGCAGCGCTTCGGCAGAGGCGGCCACAGCCTTGATAGAGTTGTGATCGGGCGAATAATCGTCCTGGAGAGAGACGAGCTGATGGAGTGCGCTGTGATGCTACAGAGGGCCAGGAGGGGCGAGGTGGATAGAATTCACATTCCAGCAAATGCCCTTGACGCCCTCTCCCAGCATCTGGTGGGAATGACACTGGAGAGAGACTGGACGATTAGCGAGGTCCTGAGCGTGGTGAGAAGATCCTACTGCTACCGCAGCCTCAGCGAGGAGGAGCTCCTCCTCGCCGTGCTCTATCTCTCCTCAGCCCATGAGGGCATGATAGTGAGGCGCATCTACCCAAAGATCCGCTACGACGCCGAAAAGAAGCTGATAGGATCGAGGGGCGGCAGCTCTCGAATGATCTACTACACCAATTCAGGCATGATAGCAGACCAGTTTTCCTGCGATGTTCTCACCCGGGATGGCCGCTTTCTGGGAAAGCTGGATGAAAAGTACCTGGAGAAGCTGGACAAAGGGGATATCTTTTCCATCGGCGGAGGGGCTTACTCCTTCTGCTACCGGCGGGGGGGAAAGATCTATGTCGACGTCGCATCAGGACGGGCCAACATTCCCACCTGGTCATCAGAGAGGCCTCCCCTATCCTTCGACCTGGCAAAGAGCGTTCTCTGCATGCATGGAGACATCCTCTGGATGATGAGGAGTAGGGGGATGAATGGGATTATGAATGACCGGAAAATGGAAATTTTGGGCATTAATGACCATAATAATGTTAATAATGCGAATAATGCCAATGATAAAAATGATGAAGACATTATCCGCTGGCTGCAGACCCAGTACCCCATCGACAGGAACAGCGCTCGCTGTATCTTCGAGATCTTCCGCCAGCAGATCGATCTCCTCGGTGAGGATGGCACACCCACCGGCAGCAGAATAGTGGTGCAGGAGTGCCTCGACTGGGATGAGAGGCGCAGGGTTTTCTACTTTCTCACCGGCTACGGCCTGCGCTTCAATGATGGGCTCTCTCGAATGGTTGCCTACCTGCTGGCCAGGCAGCGAATGAAGGATGTCATCGTCACCGCCGACGACTCGGGCTTTGTGCTCTCTCTTCCCGTCTCCTGTAAGGTGAACATCACCGGCGTCATAAGTTCCATCCGGGCGGAGAATTGCGAGCAGCTACTCTACCGGGCGGTGCAGAATTCGAGCCTGCTGAAGAGCGTCTTTCGAATCAATGCCACCCGCTCCTTCATGATTCTGAAGAGCTACAAAGGAAGGCAGAAGAGCGCCCGGCGTCAGCAGCTGGATGCCGACATGCTCATCGGCTTTGCCGGGAAGCTGGACGATTTTGCCGTGCTGCGAGAGAGCTTCCGGGAGATCATCGAGGACCGGTTTGAGATAGAGAACATCAGAGAGGTGCTGCGCGGAATTGCCAGCAGGCAGATCGAGGTAGTGGTGAAGAGAGGAAAACCGCCCGGCCCGATGGCATTCGGCCTGGCGGCGCTCGGAGCCGCAGCGGGAGAGAAGCGGGAGCGTATGAGGGAGATGCAAAGGGCTATTGTTATCCCGAAAGCTGCAGAGCGGTGCTGATCCATCGATATTCGCCAGCTAAGTTAATGGGAATACCTGAAACCATGATAAAAAGATGATGAAGGATACCTTGGGCAGGCATCCTCAGTCAAATAGGCCAAAGAATCCGTAGAAGGCCTCTGGACCGGCACCGGTTATGGTTACCTTACCCTCGGAAACAGCGGCCTTGGGGTCTAACTTGCTCAGAACCAAGTCCCTCCAGACCATGGGCTCAGTTGTTATATTGAACTCCGCTCCGGCAGGTACCTGGGGCAGAACCTCGAGGACCCCATAGCGAACATGCAGAGAGTAGTCTGCAGGCTCGGTGCTATTGGTCAGGTGGAGTCCTGCAATAACGTCCTTATCAACGGACCTGGTGGCATTGAGTCTTACGTCCAGTATCCGGTTGATAGCGTTCATTGGCATCAAGGGAACGATGTTATCATCTATCAGATTGAAGCTAACGGGCCTCATCTTAACCTGTCCGCTCTCCAGGAGATATTCGGAGAGAAGGTAGTTGCGCTCCTGGGCATTGAACGTCCTCTCAGCCAGAGCTATCAGAGACGCGTTCTTGACATCACGGGCCTGTTTGTTCCCTGGATCGAGCTGTAGGACGTCATCGGAAAATACCAGAGCCCATGTCGTATTGCCATTATCCAGGGCAGCTTGAGCCTTGGAAGCCAGGTTATCCACACCACCAGCCAGATCTACGGCCATCCTGGCCTCTTCTTTGGGCGAGACAGGATAGAGGTCTCTGCATTCACCGTCGAAATAGCCTCTGTACCACCAGAATATCTCATATATATCGCGATCTACCTGACCGTAAGTCTCCTGCAGGTATGGATCGCTGGCCAGATGTGATGGTAAGTCAACTTTTTCTGCAATTTCACCGGGAGTGAGACCCCTGTTCATGTAGTAGACCGTCTGATCGTGGATATACTGGATGGCATCCCTGTAATTGGTGAGGGTACGGCTTATGTTTTCTGCCCCGACAAGGACCGGATGGGGTCCGTGGAGGAGGACCATGATCTCAGGATTGAAGCTCCTGTAGAAGTCTATGCTATCAACATAATCTAAGGGGTTCCTGAAGTCAGCTCCGCGTAGGGTAGTTATGGCTGGGAAAGCCTCATAAAAGTTGGCTATCTGGACCATAAGTTTCTTTTCGGGCAGCCAGACTATGATCACATCACGGGTCTCTCCGGGCACTGAGTACAGCTGCATATGGACCCCAGAGATGTTCAGGTCCAGTTTATCCTTGACAGTTAATGTCGGAGGCATGTAACCCGAAGGGCCCGGCACCTGAACTGCAAAGAGGGCACCTCCTGAGTAATAACCTGGGTCATTTGCAAAGAGGGTCCCAGCCATCATAGCCCCGCCAACAAGTCTACCTGTGAACAGCTGGCCATACCAGTCATAGAACAGGGTCTTGTTGATGTTCTCGTGAGCTATGATCTGCGGGCGGGAGTTGCCAGCGTAGACCGAAGCTCCATGGATATGGCAGTCGTGGTGGTGAGTATAAATGATAGCTTTCACCGGTTTTCTGGCGAAGATGTTGCCTAGGTGATCATTGAAAGCCTTTTTGGTTATATTTGCCGCGCTAGTGCTCTCGCCGGGATCGACGACTATTAACCCATCAGTTCCCTCTATGAGCAGAGGGTTATTCCTGGTGTAGCCGCAAGCCAGGTATATCCCATCTGTGACGTTAATAATATGCGGCGGGAAGAAGGATGCGGTGAAATTTGCCAGCTTAGGATTTGTCTCAACTACCTTGGGCTCGAAGGCACCAGCTATTGAAATATACGCTAAGGCTATACATAAGGATAATATCAATATCTGTAGTAGTCTCAAGTTTATCCCTCTTAGATCCCCAAAAATGTTAGCATTATATATGTATGTTTGGACGATTCCAGTACGACCTTATATCTCATGTAATGTGCTCTAAGAAATCCATGTCATCGATCTTTTATCTCATCCACAAAATATGCGCCTCTTCCAGGGGAATGAATGCATGCTCATGGTAGGGCACAATCCGGGGGGTGAAGTCCTCCGCTGCCCTTTTCGCCGCTAGCCTTGCGCTGTAGATAAATCCGTTTATGGCTCCCGCCAGCGGTCCCTGCTGAGCCATGACAATCCTCTCCGGGCCGTTCTGCTTTTCCAGTCCTCGGTCGTTCAATCCACCGTCCTTCCGGCTTTCTTCTTCCTGGCCAGGACCCGATCCTGTCTGCTCCCTCTCCTCAGGCAGAGGATCGGCATAAAGCTCTACCTGGACATCTTGGGTGTGTAGCTCCCCGAAATATACTTCCACAGAAAAACTCCAGGAGTCGCCATCCAGGCTTGTGGTAAGCTTTCCAAATCGCAGCTCCTTCCAGCAATCATTGATCCGCTTTTGCCATCCGGCCAGCTCTTCTGCCAGCTTTGCTCCATCTTTAATTCGATTTCTGTAGGCTGCTGTCGCCGGTCGGTAGATCTTTTCTGCATATTCCCGCATCATCCTGGCGCTGTTAAACCTGGGAGTGAGCCGGGCCATGCTGGCCTTCACCATTGCCACCCAGCCTTTTGGTATACCCTCTAGATTCCGCTCATAGAAGAGGGGCACAACCTTCTCCTCCAGGAGGCTGTAGAGCTGATCGGCATCTGCTTCGTCCCATGCCGGCTCATTGTGCACCTCTCTGTCACCCAGGCACCAACCTACCTCCGAGTCGTATGCCTCATCCCACCAGCCATCCAGACTGGAGAGATTGAGCCCCCCATTGGCCAGCACCTTCATTCCGCTCGTGCCGCAGGCTTCGTTTGGCCGCAGAGGAGTGTTGATCCAGACATCCACTCCTGGCTGTAGATGCTGGGCCAGATCGATGTCATAGTCCTCCAGAAACACCACCCGATTCGATACCTCCGGCCTGGCTGCAAAGCTGACCATCTTCTTTACCATCTCCTTTCCACTCTCGTCTGAAGGATGGGCCTTGGCAGCCATCACCAGCTGGACGGGGCGCTGGCGGTTCGTGAGAATGGCAATCAGCCTCTCGGGATTGCTGAGGAGCAGATCGGTTCGCTTGTAAGCGGTAGCCCTCCGGGCGAATCCCAGGGTGAGAGCATTGTAGTCCAGAACATGCTTGTCAGATTCAAGCTCCTCCCTCCCTGCCCCGCGCTCCTGAAGCTGCCTGGCACGACGGCGCCTTACATAGTCAACCAGATCTTTCCTTGCCTCAGATCTGAAGCACCAGATTTCCCGTTCGCTCGCCTTTGATATGCCGCCCTTCAGGTAGTCAATATCCTCTAAAAGACAATCGCCCGGACAGGCCTCTTCCCAGATCTTTTGAGCAGGCGGCGAATCCCAGGTTGGGATGTGAACCCCATTGGTCACATACCCCACTGGCACCTCGACCTCGGGCCAGCGAGGAAAGTGGGGCTGAAAGATCTTACGGCTGGTCAGGCCATGAAGCCGGGATACTCCATTGACATGACTGCACCCCATCAGTGCCAGATGGGCCATGTTGAATGGAGCGCTCTCGTCCTCTGGCCGGTGAGCGCCCAGGGCCATCAGATCGAGCCGGGACAGGCCCATGAGATCTGCATAGAATCTAGCATACTTGTCGACCAGCACCCGGTCGAAACGATCAAAGCCCGCCTCAACCGGGGTGTGAGTGGTAAAGACATTTCCCGCCCTGGTGGCCCAGAGGGCGGCAGAGAGTGAGCATCCGGTCTTCTTCATGAAGCTCTGCGCCCTGGCAAGGACCACGAAGGCGGCATGCCCTTCATTCAGATGGCAGACATCCGGCTCTATGCCCAGTCTCTCCAGAACATGCCAGCCGCCGATTCCCAGCACAATCTCCTGAATCAGCCGTCTCTCCTGGCCCGGAGCATAGAGGTTGGCGGTGATAGCTCGATCCCAGGGGCTGTTCATGGGATCATTCGAATCGAGCAGATAGAGGTTCACCCGGCAGACATTGGCCTGCCAGACGCGCAGGATCAGATCCCTTCCAGGAAGGCTGATCTTGACCCTCAGCCTTGACCCGTCTCGATCACGGGCAGGCACCAGCGGCATGGTATCCGGATCGTTGTAAGGAAAGGCTTCCACCTGAGAGCCGTCCGGGGCAAGAAGCTGGCGGAAGTATCCCTGCTGATAGAGCAGCCCAATTCCGGTAATGGGAACGGCCAGATCGCTGGCGGTCTTGAGAAAATCTCCTGCCAGCATTCCCAGGCCGCCGGAATAAATTGGCAGAGCCTCAGACAGGCCGAACTCCATGCTGAAGTAGGCCACGCAGGCTGGATCATCCGGGCCGCCCCATGCCGGCCGGACCATGAACCTGGATCTTCTCTCCTGCCAGGATGAGATCTCCCTGACCAGCTCCGCATCGCCGGCGGCCTGTGCAAGCCGGGCAGAAGAGACATTCTGCAGGATCAGATAGGGATTTTTGGTCTTCTCCCAGGCTTCAGCGTCGAGCAGCTCCCAGATTTTGTCGGTGGTCTGCCGAACAGTCCAGCGCAGATCAAGAGCCAGATCAGCCAGGCCTTCGAGGCCAGCAGGAAGGTTGAGGTCGGAATGGGTAAACATCGCTTCTTATCATCAAGCTCAAGGAAAATTAAACTTTCGTGAAAAGGTAAAAATAGAAAAAATGCATAATGGTTTTCATTATAAGGATATTGTTCTGGATGGAGTGGGTTTATGAAGATCAATCGAATTATGTTACCACTGGCGGCAATTGTTTTTATCTGCCTATATCCCGGGCTGGCTTCGGATCAGTCATCTTCTGCAACCGATCAAGAGGCCGGCTGGTATGTTTATGAGACTCCGGAGGACTCTGCCCGGCTGGTGGAGAGCGCAGCCCCGGGCTCTCTGCCGGACAAGAGCAGCCTGTTGATAGTCAATTCCGATGGCAAGCAGTCGCGCACTGCTCAGGATGTCCCATCCGGGGCCTGGGTAGAGCTTCGGCTGGTAGCTGCCGAAAGCGGCGAGATGCAGCTCTTCTGCCTCTATCCTACCGGCTCTGCTGTTCAGATTCTCAGCGGTTCTGTAGAAAAGGGCAAGAGCTACACGGCATGGCAGCAGGCAGGCCTGCAAGGCGAATATGAGTTGTGGTTTACCGTAGGGAGCGCCAAGAGCAACTCCGTAAAGATCGCCGTCAGTGAAGAGCAGGTGGCCATGGAAGCTGCTTCCATGCCAAGCGGAGCAAGTTTAGGCAGCGGTGGCATGCTCTCCAAGGCCATCAGCAGCGCGCCGCAAATGGCCTACAGCCCGGCTCCGGCAATGGCAGCCGCACCAAGTCCCAGCATCGGGTTTTCTACTGGTGGAGCCAAGGACATCAATAACTTCCGGGAGAATATTCTCCAGGATTACCTGCCCCTGCCCACAGACGTCACTTACGAGGGGCTGTTCTATGATTATTACTTTTACACTGGTGAGGCAAAGGAGTGCAAGAAGCTCTTCTGTCCGTCCTACAGCTACGCGGTCAGCAAAGATCCATTCTCAATGCAGCCGCAATACTACCTATCTGTGGGCCTGAACTCGGGAATGACCGATTTTAAGAGAAAGAAGCTGAACCTGGTGGTGGTGCTGGACTTCTCGGGCTCCATGGGAAGCCCCTTCGATGAGTATTACTACGACCGCTTCGGCAATAAGGTAGAGCAAAAAGGTGATGATTCGAGCACGAGCAAGACCAAGATGGAGATTGCCGATGAATCGGTGGTAGCCCTTTTGGATCACCTCAATGCTGACGATCGTTTCGGCATGGTGCTGTTCAGCGATGATGCATTCCTCGTCGATCCGCTTACAAGCGTTGCCGACAAGGATATGAGCCGGTTGAAGAGCCGCATCATGGAGATCAAGGAGACATACGGAACCAACATGGAGGCGGGAATGGAGAAGGGAACCGCTCTCTTCGACCGGTTCCTGCAGGCGGACAAATCCGAGTACGAGAACAGGATCATCTTCCTCACCGATGCCATGCCCAACATGGGTGAGACTGAAGACCTTGGCCTTTATCGCATGCTTGAGGACAATGCCGACCAGGGAATCTACACCACATTCATCGGCATTGGGGTGGACTTCAATACCGAGCTCATAGAGAGCATCAGCAAGATCAAAGGCTGCAACTACTATTCGGTCCATTCGGCGAAGGAATTCAAGAGCCGCATGGATGACGAATTCGATTTCATGGTCACACCGCTGGTCTTCGATCTGCGCCTCAAGCTGGATGCTCCGGGCTTCGAGATCGAAAAGGTCTACGGATCGCCAGAAGCTGACCAGGCCACAGGAGAGCTGATGAGGGTCAATACGCTCTTTCCATCTAAGGCTGAGGAAGGCCAGGTTAAGGGCGGAGTGATCCTGGTGAAGCTGAAGAAGCTATCCGACCAGGAGAGCATGCGCCTTTCCGTGAGCTACGAAGACCGAAATGGAGTGAAGGATAGCGACCAGGCCGATGTAGTGATGGCCGGGCAAGAGGCGGATTTCTACCAGAACAGCGGCATTAGAAAAGCTATACTTCTCTCTCGATACGCAGATCTGCTCAAGGACTGGATAATTGACGAGAGGACCGCGGCTGACAAAGGCTGGAAGATTGTTCCCTCGGTCACGCTCACCAACGGAATCGTCATCCCGATTGAGCTGGGCGAATGGGAGCGGCAGTCGATGCCACTTACAGTAACAGAGCCTTATCCAGAGCTATTCGGCAAGTTCGCAAATTACTTTGCCAGTGAGTCGCAGGCCATCGACGACAATACTCTGGATCAGGAGGAGAAGATACTCAAGAAGCTGCAAGACTATTCTGGACCGGCAATGGATAGAGATACAAGAGAGAAAGAGGTTTAATTTGCAGGATTGCGAGTTCAAGAAACTAGTAGGACAAAGCAAAAACATGGGGATGAAAAGCAGCGGTGGCTTTGAGATGGCCTGAAAGCGAAGAGTCGCCGCCTTTTCCTTTCCATTGTTTCTTTTCGATCTCCTGTCTTTGTCTCTGCAATTCTTTCGGCCTGCTATCGCTCCGATATCATCACATCTGCCAGCGGCCTTCTTGTCGAATGCTCCGGGGCGGGCCGGCCATATCCCAGCCGGAAGACCTGCTGCACCACCTTCATCTCCGGTTTCATCCCGGATTGGGCTGACAATAGGCCGGTCAGATTCTCCCTGGTCTGCGCAGTCTCCAGAGTCTGACTCATTTGCTGCAAGCTTATTGCCCGAGCGGTTGCGGCGAGCCAGAACCGCTCCAGGACCCTTCCCGCCTTGACCGATGAGAGGTTATCGTTATTTGCAGTGATGATGAAGCCCAGGCAGGGCGTGCTGTTGATGAGATTTGCATCCTCTTTTATCTGCTCCGGCCCAGGATCAAGCATGACTACCTTCATCTGAGCGATTTTGGACTCCAGGCCCCTGGGTCCCATGACGCCCATGCTCAGCCAATGTCCCAATTCGCTCTTGTAATTGACATCGGAATAGAGCATCTCATCCGCAGTGATCGTGAGGTCCAAAAAGCGTCTCTTGAGCGCAGGACCATCGGCGATGAAGATTGCAGCATCCGGATCAGAGCACAGACTGATAATAGCATCCAGATCGGCTTTGGATATGGCCCTCGGCTCGTATGGAGTGCGACTCGTCTGGCGTGAGGTTATGGCATCAAAGAGCCTGGAATCAGAGGGAGATGTGGCACTTTTGCTTTCATGCAATGAGACCGTGGCCACAAGGTTCTCCAGTCCTGGGAAATAGGAGACAGTGCAGTTGTAGCCGAAATGCTCTGCCGCGATTACCAGGTTTTCCAGTGCGCAGCCGAGGCTTATGTACTGCTCCCTTCGATCAGGATCTGCGACCTTTAGCCATCTGGATTCATCTGCGAACACCTGGATCTCGCCCTCTGATACATTGAACTGCCAGGGCTGGCTGTTATAGACGGAAGGAGCCAGGATGGCATAATTTAGAAGGAAGGTAAGCTTCTCGTAAGGACTGGAGTTGATCGAAAAGTCGCTTTCCGACACATTCCAGGCCTGTAAAGATGCCTCCTGCTGCATTACTACTCCCGGCAGTACCATTCCCAGGAAGAGGAACAAGCACAACAAAACAACCTTTGCGGCTGATACACCCATATCTCACGGCCCTCTGCAATTTAGCTTGCGAGAGGGCAATCGATGCCAAATGAAATATACCCTGCGGTAAGCCTGGCAAGGCGCTGGACAGATCATGGCAAGATCATAATAACGAGATCCTGGCGAGATTCGGGCAAGATTTAATTGCAATTAAATTATGCAGTATCAGAAGATTTGGAGGAAAGAACTTGGTGAATTTTAGGGATTTTAATGCTCTCTGCAATTGCCTGAAGATCACTCAGATCAGATGCTGCGTGCTGATCATTATTTTGGCCCTGTTTGGCACCCTGCCGGCAGCCTGTGCTTCTGCAAATTCGACAGGTCAAACATTCGAGCTTCAGATACTGGCCTTCAACGATTTTCACGGTCAGGTCGAGCCGCCATCTGGTAGCGATATTCTCTACTACAATGCCAGCAATTATCCTTTTAAGGCGGAGCTCGGCGGCGCGCCCTATCTGGCAACTCTAATCAAGGGGCTCAAAGCCACCAACCCCAATACCATTGTGGTCTCAGCAGGCGACTGCATTGGCGCCAGCCCCCTGGTTTCGGCCCTCTTTCATGATGAGGCCACGGTTGAAGTTTTGAGCGATATCGGCCTGGAATATTCTGCCGCAGGAAACCACGAATTCGATGAAGGCATAACTGAGCTGCAGCGCATGCAATACGGCTGCTGCCACCAGAAAGATGGCTGCCAGGATGGGGATCGGTTTGTGGGAGCAGGCTACTACTATCTCACTGCAAATGTGGTCAATAGCAGCACCAATAGCACACTCTTTGATCCATACATGATCCGGGAGATGGAAGGAATCCCGGTGGCTTTCATCGGCGTATCCCTGAAAGACACTCCCACCGTGGTTACGCCGTCTGGGGTCAAAGGCTACGTCTTCCTGGATGAGGCAGATTCGATCAATGCCGCCGTAAAGAAGCTCAAGGAAAAGGGCATCAAGACGATAATCGTCCTGATTCACAACGGCGGAGAGCAGGATGGTCTTGCCAGCGAGAGCCTGAATCTATCCGGGCCCATCATTGATATTGTGAAACGCAGCGACAGAGAGGTGGACGCATTTGTCTCCGGGCATACCCATGAGGCCTATGTATCCAATATTGACGGGCGCATTGTGACCGAGGCAAAAAGCCAGGGCAAGTTCTTTACCGATATCGATCTAGTCATCAGCAAAGAGACTGGAGACGTTATAGAGGCCAGGGCAAAGAACATTCCCGTCACCCGCGACGTGCCCGGGGATCCGGATATTGCCAGGATTATAGAGAAGTACTCGATCCTGGAGGAGTCGATCGCCCATGAGGTTATCGGGTCGATAACATCTGATATTTCCAGAAATCAGGGCCGCTCCGGCGAATCCGCTCTGGGCGATGCGGTTGCCGATTCACAGCTCCTCTCAGCAGGAAAAGATGGCGCAGTGGTCGCTTTTATGAATCCGGGAGGAATTCGCACCGACCTGACCTATAAACCAGGCGGAAACGAGGGGGCAGGCAATGTGACCTATGGCGAGGCATTCAGCATTCAGCCTTTTGGAAATAGCATTTATGTCCTGAATCTGACCGGCAGCCAGATCGACGAGGTTCTGGAAGAGCAATTCGACAATCCCAATGTGGGGAGAAATAGCATCCTTCAGGTCTCTTCCGGCTTTTCCTACGCCTGGAATGAGAGCGCTCCCGTCGGAGAGAAGGTAGACATAGACTCCATCAAGATCAATGGAACGGCCATAGATCCAAAGGGAAGCTATCGCGTTGCTGCCAATGGATTTCTGGCTGACGGAGGAGACAACTTCATAGTATTCAAATCCGGAACGGATCGGGTCTGCGGAATAAGCGATCTGGATGCCTTTGTGGAGTACCTCCAAGCATCCTCGCCGCTATCACCCGGGCAGATGGACAGGATTGCCGTTGCAGGATTGGAGCAATAAGAAGCCGGCAAAAAATAGGAAGCTGGCAAAATCCTAGGATCTTCTTGCTATAGTCTTGGCCAGGAGATTCGATTGGAACTGAACCGGTGCCAGAGCGCGGGTTCTGGCTTTCCCTGCTTTCAGAACCCGCATATTTTGGCTATTGTATTGTTTCAGTCCGGGTCTTACTCATTTCTGATGGCACAGGCCTCAGTGCTGATCTCGCAGATGTGACAGATCTCGCGCTCGTCTTTCAGCTCGCGGGTTGCTGTGGCCAGCACGCTGGCGCTTGCCAGGTTTCCGGCGAGAAATATGGCGGCAGCGATCTGGTCGTCCGGAACGCCAAGATTTGTTGCGGACCGGATATGCAATTTCAAGCAATGGCTGCATCTCATGGCTGCGGAGACTGCAACCGAGATCAGCTCGATGGTCCTGGCATCCAATGAAGAGCTTCTCAGAATGGAATTGTTGTAAAGCGTTTTCGTTATCAGGATTTCCGGATTGTCCTTCATGAATGAAAATATGTAAGGAACTTCGCCATAGGTTCTCTCTGCGGACCTTAAGATGTCCTCTGCAGCCTTCTCTTTGCCTTTTGCCAGGATGGCATCCATCTCATCTTCTAAGCTTGCGATCATCTCTTGCTCCTGGATATTGCAGATCATTTTCAGCGTTTTCTTAATCAATTTGAAGCCCATTATCCAGCAGACATTATGAAGCTGATAATCAGTTAAGAGAAAACAATGCATATCCCACCAACATATGCATTGCTGCTCCTCCTGAGGATCACAGGGTTTATTACCTACTGGCTTATCAATATTTTGGTTGAATGCCAAATTATTTCTCAATTCAGGCTAATGTCCAGCAATAAATTTTTCAATAAATAGTAGGAATATGAAAAATCATCTAATAGGTATTCTACCCGGATAGACAATATGCCAGAACCATTCGCTTACTAATATCGCCGTTCACCAACATCATCCTTTACCAAGATCATTCATGCGATCTTTGTAGGACCTGAGATCTTCTCATACTCAAGCTGCTCTCCGGGAATCGGCTCTTTTTCTTCGTCCGGATAGCCAAATGCGATCATTGACTCCACAAGGAAATTATCTGGAAGGCCGAGCACCTGCTTGATGTAATCCTCGGAAGAAATGCTGCTGCTGTGCATTCTTTGCCGGATCTGAATCCAGCACGAGCCTAGATCCAGGCTCTGGCCGGCAAGCTGCAGGATGATTGAGGCGATGGAGCAGTCTTCCACCCAGACATCCGACTCGCCTTCAACTGCGCAGATGACCACACCTAGGCCTGCTCCATTCAGGAAGCCGGAGCCGCTTTCCTTGGCTTTCGAGAGCCTTTGCAGAGTCGTTTTGTCGGTGACAAAGATAAAACGCCAGGGATTGATGCCCCGGGATGATGGAGCGCGGAGCGCGGCTTCTTTGAGCAGATCTATCTTCCCGTCCTCTATTTTTCGATCCCTGTACCTTCTGATGCTGCGCCTTTTTCTGAGTATCTCTAGCATAGCTATTCATCTTTCTCGCCAATTATTATCAACTTTGCCACTTAACTATCTATTTTAGTCCAATTGCCCCTGATGCTCCGGGCGGCCAGCATTCCCGTTGAAAATGCCGCTTGCAGGTTATAGCCCCCGGTATCCCCGTCTACATCCAATAATTCGCCCACCAGATACATTCCTTTAACCAGCCGGGATTGCATGGTCTTGGGATCGATCTCTCTCCTTTCCACTCCTCCTCTAGTAATCATGGCAGTGTCGTATCCGCGGAGACCGGATACAACCAGAGAAAAGCCCGTAAGATTATCAACCAAAAGGCTGCGATTCTCTCTGGTTAATTGAGCCATTTGCAGGCTTAAGGCAATTCCTGAAACTTCCAGAATTCTCTTTATAAGCCGGGGATATAGCGGCACATTGGCAAGTCCAGCATGAAATAGATCAGACAGCACCGATAGTAGACTGCTTTTCCCTTCTCCTCTAGCCTTATCGATAAGCCATTCTTCCAGAGCATTTCGTCTATCATCCGGCACAAAAGAGAGCTTTACAATATCTCCTGCTCGAACATATCGGGATGAATCAAGAATTCCGGGTCCGGATAGCCCCTCATGGGTAAATAAAATATCCCCCTGATGCTCCCCTATTTTTGCGTGACGGTAAAGCGAGATCTTCATATTGGGAAATGAGAGCCCCGCCAGATCGGAGAAAGGATAATCCGTTATGAGAAGTGGGGTTAGAGCCGGTCGAAGCTCACTTATGCTGTGGCCGAAATTTTCGGCAAATCTGTATCCGTCTCCGCTTGAGCCGGTTGCTGGAAAGGAGCATCCTCCTGTGGCTATCACCAGTTGCTTGCTGCGGTAGCTTCCGTCTTTGCATTCCAGTAAGAAACCATCCTCATCTCTGGTTATGGATGTGACCTCCTGGTTGCACTTGACAACGATTCCTTTTTCCTGGCACTGAGCCATCAGGATATCAAGCACATCCCTGGCCCGCCTGGTCTTTGGAAAGACCTTGCCGGCTTTTTCTCGGATCATCTGCAATCCGTTCGATTCAAAAAAGGAAATGAGATCACTATTTGTAAAGCCTTGAAGAGCCCGGCGCAGAAATCGGCCAGGACCCGAATCTCCAAAATGATCAAGAAAGGCCAAAATATCGCCATCGTGGGTAATATTGCATTGGCCGGACCCCGAGATGAGGAGCTTGTGGCCCGGTGATCTCTTCTTTTCCAGAATCAGAATCCTTTTTCCTGCCATCATGGCGTTTATGCCGCAAAAAAGCCCGGAAGGCCCGGCTCCCACGATAATCAGATCGCAATAGCTATCTTGATTTCCTGATGAGTTCTCATCCATATCATTGGCTTTCGGCCTAACTCTGTTCGCGCTATCCTGCATGCGGCAGTTTTTTTTAAGAATCCTGGTCAATGGGACCTCTGGGTACTCGACTATCTCGATCGTTTTAATGCTTATCGTTTCAATGCTTATCGGTTAAAATGCTTAAACATATGGGTTTGTTTATATAGCAATGCCCGCCCTATAAATTGCATTATATGCTCAAGATTACTCCATACCTTGGAATGATAGTATTGATAGTATCCATTGGGGGCATATTTTATCCCAAGCTGGGATACTTTCTCCTGCTGGTCTTTGCCAGCCTTATGATCATAGCTCCCTTTCGAGGGCGTTGGTTCTGCGGAAATCTCTGCCCCAGGGGAAGCTTTGTTGACTTCTGGCTTTCTCCTTTGAGCCGAAAGATCAAGATTCCGCCGAAACTGAGGAGCATGTGGATTCGAACGCCGATCTTTGTGATTCTAATGGGATTTATGATCTTTCGCATCATAAGGACTGAGGGCATAGTTGACAAGATCGGAATGGTCTTTGTTACGCTTTGCATCCTGACCACATCCATTGCCATCCTCTTTGGGATAATCATAGCCCCCAGGACCTGGTGCTCCTTCTGCCCCATGGGCACTCTGCAAAGAGCAATGGGCGGCAAAAAGCACCAACTGAAGGTGGACAGAGAAAAATGCATCGAATGCAAAAAGTGCCAGAAGGTCTGCCCAATGCAGCTTCCCATCATCGAGATTCCGGACAATCCCGACTGCATCAAATGCGGTCGATGTGTTGAGGCCTGCCCGAAAGGTGCCCTGAGCTTCTGATGATCTTTTTCTTGTCTTTGTCTAGTCTTTGCTTTGTCTTCACCTTGTCTCCGCCTATTTTAAATATGCAAAAGTGCATTAGACGGTTCGGAGGTGAAGGCAACTCATGTGCACTGTTGGAGGCGGACCGGACATAGGCAATATTGAGACACTAGCCGCTAAGGACTATGTATGCCAGGACTGCAAGAATCAATTCAAAGGAATGGGCAGAAGGCCCATGTGCCCTGCCTGCAAATCTAGGAACGTCAAGGCAGTTTAGTGGCTACGCATATCCATGCATATCAGCATTAAAGAGGATGAGATAGCTTATCTCGCGGGCCTCGATGGAACTCTAGCCATAGCCAAGACGAATGGAAACTTTTTTTACCTTGAGACTGAGTCCGAAGAGGTTGTGCTCTTCACCGAGCCGGATGATCTGATCGTGGCTTCTTCTTTCGGTGCAGGCGAGAAGGTCATGCGCGGCCTTCGCTGCACTATCTATCAGCTTCGGGAGCTGGGAGCACCATTGATAGTGCTCTCCAAAGGCCATCCGGCATCGCCCCGCTTGAAGACGGTGGTGTCCATCGGCAGCAGCACTCATTTGAGCTGCAAGATACAGCCGGGAACTCACCCTGAACAGGATGTGCTCTGTGGATCTGAAGAGTTTCATGGAATACAGGTGCATGCTGCTCCAGATGGGGCGGAGATATCTGGGGAGATATCGAGCAGATTGCAAAGAGCCTTAGAAGAATGCGAGATAATTATCAAGAAGTTGTAAGCGATTTATTTGGTGACTGTTATGGCGGAGATCAAAGAGGACAGCCTGGTAAGATACAAAGGCACAGGCACCATCGGCAGAGTAAAGGTGCTGAAGGTGGAAGATGATGGAGAGACTTGGGCTTTTCTGGACAGCACCGGCCTTTATTACCGCCTGGATACTCTGGAGCTGATCGAGAAGGCTCCGGAAAGAGCCGATCTAGAGGGCATGACCATAGAGCAGATCCAGGAGAGGTTCAGGCAGACGCAAGAGATGATGGATGCTGCCAAGATGCAGGACGACAATCTTGAGACCGGCGGATAGAGAATAGTGGATAAATAGCGGATAAATAATAAAAGATCCAGGAAAGAGATGCTGAGAATCGGCCTGGTGGTGCATGGCCCGGAGATAATAGATAGCGGCTGCGCCCTATCGAAGATCAATTACCTAAAAAGTCTGGGCAGC
Source organism: Methanothrix sp. (assembly GCA_035403205.1). Classification (GTDB taxonomy): domain Archaea; phylum Halobacteriota; class Methanosarcinia; order Methanotrichales; family Methanotrichaceae; genus Methanothrix. The sequence continues at coordinate 19,492 of DAONES010000003.1, forward strand.
GTCTCCGCCGTTTTGGGTGGGACGATGGGAAGGGTTGCGATCATCGACGCCGGCCTGGAGAATACAATCACCATCAGCCCCAGAAGAAGGCCCAGCGAATCCGTTCGGGATTTGCATGGTAATTCAGATGCAATTTTTCTTATCAACCAGGCCAAGAGCCGGGAGAGCGGCCTTGTCTTCGGCAAGATGGTGGCGGATGCCGCCGGGATAGACAAGCCGCTCATTGCAATCGACTGCGGCGGAAGATTCGTAGCCCCTCTGGCCGGAGATGCCAGCGAGCTGGCTGCACGTGTCGCAGCAGACCTGGGCCTGCAGCTCCTGCTGCCTGCGAAGATGCCAGGCATCTCAACTGAGGGGAAGAAAGAGAAGAAAGCTGGGAAGATGACAGGGAAGGAGATGGAGGAGAAGACTGAAGAGACGACAGGAAAGATGAGCACCCGGCGGTCCGTCTCTGCGGTCATCCCGGGGGAGCTGGTCTCAGTCAATGGAGTTGTGATCGGAAAGGCAACGGAGAGCAAGGTCGAGATAGATGCAGAAGGCGGCAGGATCGTTAGCCTAAAGGGCATCAAGCCAAAAGAGCACGGCCTGGAGAAGCTATCCTCTGTGAAGATCGATCTGGAAAAAGCCATAATCCGCAGCGGCTCCATCCGGCGAAGCGAGGGTTTGAAAGCCAGAATCGGCGAGATGGCAAACCGTGGGGTGGGTGATCGCCAGGAGCAGTGGGCGACCATCATCGATCACTGCGCGGAAGATGCCTTCGAAGCGGCACAAGGGGCAAGCGTGGCCGTCACTGTGGGCGATGATACCACAATCATCGCCGGGGATATCCTGGCAAGGCTCGGCATTCCAGTTATCGGGATCGTTGATGGTGATCCGGATCGCCTGGCCGGCTGCACAAGCATGCTGCCGGGAAGCATCATCCTGCAGGTTATGCCAGGAAATGATGATCTGCTGGGCCGAAGGATCAAGTCGGAGATATTTCAGGGGAAGAGCCGGATTAGAACCAGCGCCGATGATCTGATGCAGAGAATAAGAACTCTGACACTGTCCAGCGGAAAGCTTGCTAAAATAGAGCAAGTCGGGCAAGGGCAAATCAATCGCACATTTTTCTGATGGCCATAAGCTCATGAAAGAGCATAGTTGCAGTGGCAGTATCGCCCAGCCCGACGGTGATCTTGGGTTTTTTTACCACAAGAGAAGGCATCAGAGATATTACCGCACCACACTGATGAAGAAATGCCCCTCTCCCGAATGCCACTGCCCCATTGCGACAAAACTCATCTACAGCTTCAAGACCCAGAGGATTGATCTCGGCTTCGGCCTTGCTCGAAGCAATGCCAGTGGAAGCCAATGCCGCAGCTGCCTCCACACCCTTCTGCAGAGCGATAAGCTCATCGTGAGCCGCGATCTTCTCCGGCTGCATGACGCTCAGGATGTAGTCTCTGGTATGAACTGCCACTCGGAAGATGTCCAATCTCTTGCGCAGCTGCATTGCTGCCTGCATGCTCTCCCGCCAGCCAGAGGGCGGCAATCCCGAAGGCAATCCCTCTGCTGCTGCCAGCTCGTCCTCATTCAGCCCCAGGCTGTCCGCGGAAATTTCGCTGAGAAGAGAGAGTAGAGAATGCATGATCAATGGGCTCTGAAAGCTGCCCATCTCAATGTGGATGAAGATCCTCGGATTTCTTTGCTTCCAGGACCTGATCTGAGCGATCCTCTCGGTGAAGATCTCATGATACCCATTCAACGGCACCAGATGAAATCCGGATAAGAGAGCGCCATCGATATCCTGAATGTTCTCCAGGCAGAAATTATCAAAATTCCGACTGGTGAGCATCCTGGTATTTACTGGATCAAAAGTAGCAATGAATCGATTATCGCTGGACGCGATAATTCTTCTCTCCCAAGATGAAATCTCGCTGCCTTTCTTAAACTGAAATACGAAATGAACCATTTCCGCCTTTTCTTCCTGAAGGAGATCTGCGGACAGCAAGCCCGGCACGGACACCGCAGAGTGCAGCATTCCAGCAAGCCTCGGTCCCAGAGCAGGAGCATTAAGGACCGGCTTTGCTTCGAGCATTGCCAGTACATTGGCCATGATGGCCGCGTTTCCACCAAGGCGGAATTGCCAGGAGAAGGACTCCTCGATCCAGCCAGCTACTGTTTCATTTTCGATTAATATCTCTGCACCGGACCCCTGCATCATGCAGAACAGCAGGGATGAGAGAAGATCCTCGCGGCTTGCTATGGACTTTTTCAGCTCAATTTTCATATCTCTTGAAAGGAGGCGCGATATCTCCTCGCCCTGAATATTGCAGACGGCATCGACGTTTGCTGTATAGGCGCAAATGATATTCATAATAATCCACCATCTGTTTCGAACTATTTCGATTTGATCCTTGATCGTTTGCCTCTATGCCGGGAACGGGGCGCAAGATTTATATTCGACTTCTGTCGTACTACGGTAATTGCCGTAAGACCACCGGCAAAGAGGTAGAGGAGTGGGGGCTTCTCTATCCGGTCACCATCCGATGGAAAGAGGGCGGCTCATCCTCGTAGAGCCGCCATTTTTCTGTCAATTTCTTCAATTTCTCATGCCAAGGCATGTCATGGCACACATTTCTTATACTTGCGCTTCTATTCCTCGATCATGATTGCGTCAGTTGATCGCTCTTCTCTCTCCGGTGAGGCCTATGCTCCCCCTTCCAAGAGCTACACCCACCGTGCCATTCTCATAACTTCCCTGGGACCGGGCGGAACCATAAAGCGGCCTCTGCTCTCCGCAGACACCAGGGCAACAGTTGCCGCGAGCGAAGCTTTCGGTGCCAGGGTATCGCTGGGAGACAATGCGGGAGACGATATATCCATTGCGGGCGTATCCGACCGGCCCCAAACCCCGGAGGATGTTATAAATGTTCTGAACTCGGGCACAACTCTGCGCTTCTGCTCGGCAGTGGCGGCCCTCACCGACGGAGCAGTGCTCACGGGCGATGCCTCCATTCGCACCCGTCCAAACGGTCCGCTATTGAGCACTCTTGCGGAGCTTGGAGCCACCGCTTTTTCCATTCGCAACAACGGCAAGGCACCACTGGTGATCAGAGGAAAGATGGCGGGCGGCACTGCACATCTGGATGGCGGCGTCAGCTCCCAGTTTCTCTCGGCTCTCCTCATCGCCGCGCCGCTCGCAGAGAAAGACACGAGAATAGTAATCAAAGGCGACCTCAAGAGCCGACCCTATGCCGAGATCACCCTGGACATGCTAAAAGACGCGGGCGTGCGGGTGCAGGCGCAGCAGCAGGAGTTCTTTGTGCCGGGGGGGCAGAGCTATGGCTTGAAGAGCTATGCTATTCCCGGAGACTTCTCCTCCGCCTCCTACCCGCTAGCAGCGGCGGCTGTCACGAGATGTGCCGTTACCGTGAAAGGCATTCTGCCATCCAGGCAGGGCGATTCGGCAATTATCGATATTCTGAGTCGCATGGGCGCGAAGGTATCATGGGATAAGGAAAAGGGAGACCTTCATATCCAGGGCGGAGACCTGGTTGGCACGGATGTGGACGCCAGCCGCACGCCTGACCTCGTTCCCACCATCGCCGTTCTGGGAGCGCTGGCTCAGGGAAAGACGACCGTGTTCAATGCCGAGCATGTGCGCCACAAGGAGACGGACCGGCTGCATGCCATGGCAGTCGAGCTGACGAAGATGGGGGCAGACATTCGGGAGAGACCGGACGGGCTGGAGATCCAGGGCGGAAAGCTGCACGGCGCAAAGGTGAACGGCTGGCACGACCACAGGATTGTAATGGCTCTCACGGTGGCGGGCTTTGTGGCAGGAAAGACGGAGATCGACACTGCAGAGGCAGTGGATGTGAGCTATCCGGGATTTTTCGAGCAGATGAGAGGGCTGGGAGCCGAGCTGACGGTGAAATGAAAAGAGCGCTTTGATAAAGCATATATTTTTTTAGTATGAATCGCCAATATTCTCTTGTCGGTACTATTTCGTGTCTTAAGGAGGCTAATTATGTCAAATCTCAAATTTGTCCTGTGGAATGTTGAGTGGATGAATGATCTGTTTACAAAGGATGATCAAGTCGTCCAGTTTCTGCCTGATGGCGAGAAGACGGCGCATTCTTCTGCGACTGTAAAGCAGCGCCGTGACGATCTGTCCGGCGTTCTTCGGGAGCTAAATCCGGATGTAGTGGTCATTGTAGAAGGGCCGAGCCGGCGAGAGGAGTTGCAGCTCTTCTTTGATAGCATTGGACAGGGCAATTGGATTGCTGATCTGCAGCCTTCGCCAGGGCAATTGCAGAATATCGGAATCGCAGTGCGCATTGATACAGGCAAATTCAAGAACCCGGCCTTGCGTCGCATAGAGACCAAAGATGATTCCCGCTTCAATCCATTCTTGGTCGATACTGATAATGACGAGATTAAGGAGCAGCATCACTTTGAGAGACGGCCGCTCTATGCGGAGATCAGTCCGGCGCAGGGAGTTGCTTTCCGGGTGCTCGGCCTTCATCTGAAGAGCAAGGGGATCTTTGATGCCTACGAATGGAGCAAGTGGTGGGAGATGGCGGATGCCAACCGCAAAAAGATCCTCGGCCAGGCAGCGCATATCCATGATTCATTTATCATGCCGTATCTGATCGACAAGGAGACGAAAAATATCCCACTCATCGTATGCGGCGATATAAACGATGGGCCAGGGCTGGATGCCAGCGAGAAGAGACTGCATGGCAGCGGCATTGAACGCTTGATGGGCAATATCTGGCAGCCTGAGCAGTGCCTGGGTAATGCGCTCTTTGATGCCCTAAAGCCCAAAGAGCAGATTGCGCTGGACTTCTCCACGATCTATACAACCAGCTTCAAGGATCCGATCTTCAATAATGTCTATCAAAAAGAGTGGATTGACCATATTCTCTACTCCAAGTCGCCCCTCTCAAATTGGGTGAGCAATGGAAAGGTCAACCGCAGTTTGCCAGGCGGCGCAAGCATAGGGACCAAGTACAAGCATTCCTCGGATCACTATCCGGTTTCGATCGAGGTGGTCACCGGTTGATGGAATTTGAGATCGAGCACATAGGAATCGCGGTGAGAGATCCTGTCAAGATGGCGAAATGGTATCAAGAAGCACTGGGCTTCAAGATCAAGCTCTCAGCAGAGGACGAAGAAAAGGCGGTGGCATTTCTCACAGATAGTTCGGGCAGGGTTCTGCTCGAATTGGGAAAGCTTCCCGGAATCCTTCCTCTGACAGAGGGATTAACTCACCCTCTGCAACTACACATCGCACTAAAGAGCGCAGATCCTGATAATGATGCAGAGTATCTGGTATCAAAGGGCGCGAGCTTTATTGAAAGATGCCCAATCAAACGGCCCGGTGAGAATCTGATCGTGCTGAGAGATCCATGGGGCAACACCCTGCAGCTGGCAAAGAGGAATGCGGAAGGATGATCGTTGCCGGGGCATCATGGCGGAAAAGCTGAAATAATCAGCAGCGAAAGAGCCGCCATGGTCAATGAGTATGCGTATGTTCATGGCTACCATCCCAGAGAAAACACGCGCCTGCAGGACCAGGCCTCCACTCTGGAAGAACTCTTGCACTCAGATACTCATTTTCCGCCGGGATCTCGCATTCTTGAAGCTGGCTGCGGCGTGGGGGCACAGACCGTCCCTCTGGCCAGAAACAGCCCGCAGGCAATGATCACCGCAGTCGATATATCGGAAGCTTCTGCAGGCGAGGCTCGGAGGAGAGTGGCTGCGGAGGGCCTGGCAAATGCGCAGGTTCTGCAAGGCGATATCTTCAATCTGCCTTTCCAGCCGGAGTCCTTTGACCATCTTTTCATCTGTTTTGTTCTTGAACATCTCCCTCACCCAGTCGAAGCGTTGCGCATTTTCATGAATTTTGTCAGGCCGGGCGGCACGATCACAGCAATCGAAGGAGATCATGGATCGGCATATTTCTATCCTGACAGCGCTGCGGCCCACAAAGCCATTTCGTGCCAGGTCGAGCTGCAGAATAGAGCAGGCGGCAATGCCATGATCGGCAGACAGCTTTATCCGCTTCTCTGCCAGGCTGGCTTCTCAGAGGTCTCTGTCTCTCCACGCATGGTTTATGTCGATTCCAGCAAGCCAGAGCTTGTGGAGGGCTTCACCAGAAGGACATTTACTGCAATGATTGAGGGCGTTCGTGAGGCGGCGGTGGGGGCTGGGATTATTGAGCCCCGGGTTTTTGAGGAAGGGGTGAGAGACCTCTACAGAACGACGGAAAAGGATGGCATATTCTGTTACACATTTTTCAAAGCAACGGGAAGAAAGGGATGAAGCTCTCAGGGAGACAAGCCAGGGGATTTCAAGGCCTGGACAGTTTTGTTTGAGATTTCTTATGATCGATAAAGACGCAATGCGTTTTTGGATATCTGGGCCTGGAAAATCGATAGCAAAGAGCTGAACGGAACTTGCGATCATGGCCAGGAGTGCTGAATTGCCAAAAGCACTGATTTGAGGAGAAAGAGCGTTCTAAAAAATGGTTTTGTCAGAGAAATTTGCCATCCCGCTTCAAATGTAGACTCTATCGTTCTCGGCTAATGGTGGCATAAAGAAAACCAGGATCTGGAAGGTATCATTTTCCGCAGACCTATAATCATGCACATTGAATGGCGGAATATGGATCAAATCCCCGGCTTTGACTGGATAATCCTTGCCGTTCATAGTCAAATTCCCCTGGCCCATAACTACGTAATCGATCTCCTCCGTGGCACTGTGGTAATGCGCTCCAGAAGAGATGCCCGGCATATACGTAGTCATGTTGACGCTAGCGTTTTTTCCGAGAAGGACTTCATTTCTTAAGAAACCGATTTTGGGATCGATTGGATTTTTTTCTGCAATCTGGAAGATGTTCACCATGGTAAATTGCTCGCCTGTGGGGATGCTCGAATTTACCAGTTCGGATGCATTGCCGGATGCGAGAGGCTTGCCTGCTTCCTGTATGCCGAGAGCTGGCGAAATGACGAAGCAGAGAGCCAGGACCAATAATAATGCATTTTGTTTCATGGTAGTACTATAAGATGATCTTCGGCAATAAACTTTTACATGCAATGGTTTTTGCGGTCTCGGATGAGAATCTTAGAAAAGGTCGAAGATCATGCCATCATCGAAGAGCTGGCCCGCATGTCAGGGGCCGGGAATGAGCGCGGGATCATCATGGCGCTGATGAGAGAAGAGAGCATTTTAAAAAAATGATTTTTAGGGCAGTTTGTCCTCTGGCTTTAGACAAAGACTCTGTCTTTTCCATCAAATGCAGGCACAAAAAATACCATGATCTGAAATGTCTCATTTCCCACAGCCGTGTAATTATGCGCATTGAATGGTGGAATATAGATCAAATCCCCGGCTTTGACTGGATAATCCGTCCCGTTCATAGTCAAATTCGCCTGGCCCTTGACCACATAATCGATCTCATCAGTGGCATTGTGGTAATGAGCCCAGGAATATATGTCCGGCAGATACAGAGTCATGTTGACGCTGGCCTCTTTTCCGGAAATTAATTCTTGCTGCATATAACCGAGTTTGGGGTCGATGGGATTTTCTTCCGCTACTTGGAAGATGTTCACCATGGCAAATTGCTCACCTGTGGGGATGCTTGAATTCACCCGTTCGGAAGCGTTGGCAGATTCATTGCTGGATGCAAGCGTCTCGCCTGCATCTCTCTGCCCGAGAGCCGGCAAAATGACGAAGCAGAACGCCAGGATAAATAAAAATGCATTTTGTTTCATGGTAGCAAGAGTGGCCGATCTTCGGCAATAAGCTTTTACGTGCAATGGTTTTTGCGCTATCGACTGAAAATACATTTTCGATCGAGTCGAAACCATGCCAAATGAGGTGAAACAGGCCTGCATGGGAGGGGACAGGAGCGGCCCGGACGGGCGCAGGATTTTGTGGCTGGTGGGACGAGGATCGAAATGGCTGAGGTAGAGGATAAGAAAAGAAATGCGAAGTTTTATTACCATCAAGCCGAATTTATGCTTACAGCCAAAGGGAAAGCCGAGAGTCGATGAGTAGCATTTTCTAACGGGATTGATGCGCATATGTTTGATGAATCCGCAGAACAATGGCGACAAGCAGACGAAGAGGTGCGAAAGAATCTGCCACCAGGCGTGAAGCTAGTGCGCACGCTGCGAGGGCACACGGGATGGATAGGGCGCATCGCATGGTCGCCGGACGGGCGTATGCTAGCGTCGCCATCGGAAGATAAGACGATACGGCTGTGGGATGCCGATACAGGCCAGTGTTCGCACATTCTATTGGGACAAAATGGCGAAGTCGTCGCCTTTAATCCATTAGGCAATACCCTCGCTAGTGTGGGTATCGATGATACTATCAAATTATGGGACCCGGTTAGCGGCAAGCTGCTTCGCACTCTTGAAGGGAGAGAATGCCAGGTCATTAGCTTAGCCTTTGATCCCTCCGGTCACATACTTGCCACTGGTGGTAGTGATAAGATAATCAAATTATGGGATCCAGCTAGCGGCGAGCTACTTCGCACGCTTGAAAAGGAAAAATGCCATGTCAACTGCTTATCATTTGATCCGTCTGGTCGCATCCTCGCCAGTGGAGAGGTGGAAGATCCAGTCAAGCTATGGGACCCAGCTAGCGGCAAGTTGCTTTGCACGCTTAAGGGTAGCGAGGACGATGTCTATAGCTTGGCCTTTGATCCGTCAGGTCTCATATTAGCCGTTGTCGGTCTCTTTAGCAAAACCGTCGATCTGTTCGAGTTAAATAGCGGAAGGCCTGCAAGAATATTAGAGGGACACACACATTCAATCAACTCGGTAGCCTTTTCTCCCATGAATCGACTGCTAGCCTCGCGCAGTTTGGGTGAGAATGAAATCCAGTTGTGGCGCACAGATACTTTTGAATGTGTCGCAAAAATAGAATCCCCAGAAACCAGGAACAGTGGATCGTTGATCTCGAATCTCATCTTCCATCCGCATCTGCCTATCCTTGCTACGGTAGGTTCTGACCCAGGAACTCAAGAACATAAATACGAGCAAGTAATACACATCTGGAAATTGGATTTACCCATTCTACTCGGCCAACCTGCGGCACCATCTGTCACTTACACCAGCGCAAAAATCGTGTTAGTTGGCGATTCCGGAGTCGGCAAGACTGGACTGGGATGGAGGCTTGCACATGGCGAGTTCAAGGAGCATTCTTCAACGCATGGCCAGCAATTCTGGCTTCTAAAACAACTTTGCATGCAAAGAGATGATGGCACGCAATGCGAAGCTGTACTGTGGGATCTTGCAGGCCAGGAGGACTACCGGCTAATTCACGCATTGTTTCTTGACGATGCCGATGTGGCGCTAGTGCTTTTCGACCCGACCCATAATATCGATCCTTTGAGTGGAGTTGAATTCTGGCTGAAGCAATTAAAGGTCGAGGCCTGTCCACCCCGCGGAACGCCAACAATGCTGATCGCCGCTCGCTCTGATCGCGGCACTCCGCGACTGACACAAGATGAGTTGGACGCATTCTGCAAACAGCGTGGAATCAAAGCATACCTGTCCTCCAGTGCCAAAGTGGGTGAAGGAATCAATGAATTAATCCAGCAGATGCAAAACTTGATTCCCTGGAATGATAAACCTGCAACTATTACTACCGAGACTTTTAAGCGAATCAAGGATTATCTCCTCGGATTGAAAGAGGATAACCGGCGATCGGAGGTGATCTTAACCCCAGAAGAACTTCGCTGGCGCTTAGAAGAGACAGATCGCATGTGGAAGTTCAGTGATGCCGAGATGCTGACTGCAGTAGGACATCTGGCGAACCATGGCTATGTGACGCAGCTAAAGACGTCCAGGGGAGAGCAGCGCATCCTGTTAGCGCCTGAGCTGCTCAACAACTTGGCATCGTCTTTTGTGCTAGTGGCGCGCAGAAATCAAAAAGGACTCGGTTCTCTTGAGGAGGATCGATTGCTGTCAGGCGGTTATAGGTTTTCTGAACTTGAGAAGCTCACGGATGCAGAAAAAGGCATTCTGCTCGATTCCGCAGTGGTCCTTTTCCTTGAGCACAATATCTGCTTCCGTGAAACCGATCCACTGAATGGCCATGCCTATCTTGTTTTCCCAGAACTGATCAACTTGAAGAAACCGCTGATCGGAAATGATGCACCTGTCGAAGATGGTATGGCCTACACGGTGAGTGGCGCCGTGGAGAACGTGTATGCCTCGCTGGTAGTTCTAATGGGTTATACGCAGACCTTCACTCGAACGAATCAATGGCGAGATCACGCACGCTATGAGGTAGGGACATGTCATGTGTGCGGATTCCGCCTGGAAGCAGAGCGGGCTGGTGAGCTGGATTTCGTATTGTATTTCGGAACGAACACGCCTGATCCAGTAAGAACGCTCTTTCAGGGTCTATTCGAAAACTTCCTGGGTCGCCGAAATCTTACAGTGAGACGCTTTGAACCGGTGATCTGCTCAAATGGACATACGCTCAATCGTGCAGTGGTTCGTGAGCAGATATCCAGTGGTGCAGAGTTCGCTTTTTGCAGCCGATGCGGGGAGAAGATATTGTTGCCGAAAGCGGACAAGCCTATTCATCTTACAAAGCAGCAAGCAGAGGAAGTGGAAGCCAACCGCAGGGCAGCTGATGAGCGCTCCCGGTTCGAGCAGGTGCTCTTCCGTTTGAAGAATTATGTGACAGATCAGAAGATTATCGTGCCCGAATGCTTCATCAGCTATGCATGGGGTATCCAAGAGCAGGAACGGTGGGTGGAGCAGAGACTGGCAACTGATCTCCAAAAGGCCGGTATAGCAGTTGTGCTGGATCGATGGGAAAACGCACGCATTGGCTCTAGTGTGCCAAGATTTGTAGAACGCGTTGGAAGGGCTGACAGAGTTATCGTTGTGGGCACGTCGCTCTATCGGGAGAAGTATGATAATAATAAGCCAATGCGAAGCTTCGTTGTTGCAGCCGAAGGAGACCTCATAGGAAAACGGATGATCGGTGCTGAGGTGGAGAAAGAAAGCGTGCTGCCTGTCCTTCTGGATGGAACAGTGGAATCAGCTTTCCCGCATCTTTTGCAGGGACGAGTCTATGCCGACTTCCGTAATAAAGAAGCTTACTATGACAAGTTGGTTGAGCTACTCCTGAGCCTTTTCCAAATCCAACCCAACGATCCAGTTGCTACAGAGTTGCGCAAATCGCTTGCAGGACAGATAAAACGCGAAATGCTAAAAGAAAACACGGTGCGGATGGCTAATCCGTGTCCAGCAAAGAGACCATCAGGTTAAGAAGATCATGTCACCATCAGATTATCATGATAATGAAGCACCTTATTCCCGGCAAATTCGCGGGTGCATTTCCCGGATAGATGCAGATTCGAAAGGCGAGAAAGATGGAACGCACCTTGCTGAATACTTCGGCGCACTCAAGGACAGCCCATTGCTGGACATGATTGAAGCAGATGCAAAAAGAGTCAGAGAAATGGCGAAACCGCGAAGCGAACCTGCGCCTATTGAATAAACCCTGAGCGGATAGCATGGCCACCTTTGACGAGATATACAATGCATTTCTGTTCGTGAGCTCGGACAGCTACGGAATGAATCGGGCTCTGCTCTGCCTTGATAGCGGCGAAATCTATTTTCACTCCGAGATGGGAGACCTAGACGAGCTGGACGAAGACAAATTCGATTGCGACCATTTCCTGGCGATCCCTCACAAAAATGAGCTTGACCTTGGCGAGGAGCTAGTAGCCGAATTCGTTGAAAGCCAGATGCCGAACGACCTGAATCGCGTTCGAGAGATCTTCAGCAGGCGCGGCGCTTACCGCAGTTTCAAGGACCTTCTGGATGATAGGGGGCTGCTGGAAAACTGGTACGACTTTGAAAACCGCCGGGGACAGGAAGCCTTGCGGCAATGGTGCCGGGAAAACGGGGTCCAGCATTCCCCCGCATAAGCCTTTTATATGAGCAGCGTATCAACACTTTGGTTCAATGGATTAGTTCGCCCCATAACAACGGTGAGCGGGCGGCGTCGGGCTCTGACCCGGGGCTGGTCCAGTGGATTATAACTCCCTGGAGGACAAACTTGGCTAAACCAACTGCTGGAAAAGAGAAGCCTAAGAAGGCTGAAGAAAAAACAAAGAAAGCTGCTGCAGATGAGAATCTGCGGTACATAGTTCGCATTCTAAATACAGACCTTGTGGGAAAGAAGCAGGTCCACATGGCCCTTACCGGGATCAAAGGCGTGGGCCGCAGATGCGCCAAGCTCTTTACCGACAAAGCAGGCGTGGACCCCTACGCAACTCTCGGCTTGCTTCCCGATGAGGAAATCGAAAAGCTGAGAAAGGTCATCGAAGAGGATGCAACCAAGATCCTGCCTGTCTGGATGGTCAACCGGCGAGGCGATATTGAAACCGGCGCGGATATTCACGTCATGGGCATGGACCTGAACATGACTCTGCGCGAAGACCTGGACCTCATGAAGAAGATGAGAAGCTACAAGGGCATCAGACACGAGAGAGGATTGCGTGTCCGCGGCCAGAGGACCAGATCCACAGGACGCACGGGCGCCATCGTCGGTGTCAGCAGAAAGAAGGAAGGAGCACCAGCCGCAGCACCGGCTGCAACCAAGGAGTAGGTGGTAAACGATGGGATATCCAGGCAAGAGCCGGAAGATGTTCGAGAGGCCCCGCACTCCCTGGCAAGCAGAGAGGATCGCTGGGGAAGTGGAGATCGTCAAGGCCTATGGACTTAGAAACAAGAGAGAACTCTGGAAGGCCGAGGCTTTTCTCAGAAAGTACAGGCAGATCAGCAGAAAGATGCTCGCCGCAGTCTCAGTCGGCCAGGCGCCACAGGAAGCGGAAGCCATAGTCACTCGCCTTAAGAGGCTGGGAATGCTCAAAGAGGATGGAACTCTCGACTCTGTTCTTTCCATGCAGCTAGGCGATGTTCTGGAGAGAAGGCTGCAGACTCAGGTCTACCGCCAGGGGCTCGCCAATTCCTTGAGGCAATCAAGGCAGTTCATAGTCCACGGCCACATCCAGGTCGCAGGGCGGAGAGTTGACGTTCCCGGATTTCTGGTGGAGCGGGGCAAGGAAATGAGCATTGATTACTATGCCGGTTCCCCCATGGCCAAGGAAGGCCATCCTGAAAGGGCAAACCGAACAACTCAGGTGGGTGCGTAAATGGCAGATGGAAAATGGGGCATTGCCCATATCTTCTCGTCCTTCAACAACACCCTTATCACCATCACAGATCTGACCGGATCCGAGACGCTGGCAAAGATCTCGGGCGGCATGGTGGTAAAGGCGGCCAGAGACGAGAGCAGTCCCTACACAGCCATGCAGATGGCCATGCAGGTCGCTGATGCTGTGAAAGACAAGGGGATCGTCGGGGTTCACGTCAAGGTGCGTGCTCCCGGAGGCAACAAGCAGAGGTCTCCAGGACCGGGTGCTCAGGCAGCCATAAGGGCTCTTGCCAGAGCTGGCCTGCGCATCGGCAGAATTGAGGATGCAACCCCCATACCCCACGACGGCACAAAGCCTGCCGGCGGAAAGAGAGGTCGAAGGGTGTAAGTTTGAAATTTGAATTGCTGCAGCTCGAGGAGGACCGCATCCGGTTCCTCCTCAGCGGTGTTACAGCCGCTTTTGCCAATGGCATTCGTCGTGCCTGCATGAGCGAAGTGCCTGTGCTGGCCATAGATGAAATATCCATCTATGACAATACATCGGTGCTCTTCGATGAGCAGGTTGGTCTTCGCCTGGGGGAGGTTCCCCTTAAGGCGGAAGATCTGGGCATCTTCACCCAGCCGGAGGAGTGCCAGTGCGGCGGAACCGGCTGTCCTGGATGCCGGGTGGATTTCATGCTCTCCTCAGAAGGGCCGGGCACAGTCTACTCCAGCGATATCCAGTTTACCGACTCCAGTGTGAAGCCCGCCTTCGATAAGATCCCAATTGTTGTTCTGGGCGAGGGCGAGAAGCTGGTCATTGAAGGCTATGCCACCAAGCATGTGGGCAAGGAGCACAGCAAGTGGCAGGCCGGCACGCTATGCGGCTACAAGAACCAGCCCAGCTTAGAGATATCGGAATCATGTGACGGGTGCGGCAAGTGCGTGGAAGTCTGCCCGCGAAACATCTTCGCAGTAGAAGGTGGGAGAGCGAAAACTTCAAATACACTGGAATGCTCTCTCTGCAAGCTCTGCGTTGAGGCATGCGAGCCGGGGGCCATTAAGCTCTCGCCCGTTATGGACTCGTTCGTGGTCTCCATTGAGAGCACCGGAAATATGCCGGTGAAGGATCTGGTGGCAAAGGCCGCCGAGGAGATCAGGAAAAGGGCGGAGGATCTGGACGCAAAGCTGGCAGAGCTAGCCTAGAATCATAGAGATCGGCAGAAGAGAAGGCCGATTCTCGCCAAACCCATTTCGAGCGGGGGTTTCCAAGCCAGGTCAAAGGAGCAGGGTTGAGGGCCCTGTCACGCAGGTGTTCGCGGGTTCGAATCCCGTCCCCCGCACTACTGATATCGATTTCTTCTAACTGGCATCTGCAGGTTTTTGCTGTAGGTGACAGGGTTCTTTTTCAGTGCCGCTTCAAGGATGATGCAAAATGCCCAAGAAGCGTTTGGATGTGAACTGGAAGAAGGAGATTTCCAAGGAAGACCTCAAACCTGCTGTTAAGCGTTATAAAAGGTAGTTGGAAGACAAGGGCTTGAGACCATCTTCTATCCCCATGTATGTGCTACATTTGGGCAAGTACCTTGAGTTCTCAGGAACAGATTCGGCAGTGCAGCTAATTTACTGTAATCTGATTACATGAAAGAATATGGGTCTTATGCCCAGATCTCGCCTTTCGGTGGACCCCACTCCCTCAGCACTGACAATCCGCCCACCCATTCGGGAGCGGCTCATACAAACAAGGATTTCGTCTTCCGCAGGACCCCCTCTGATGGTATCCAATTTCTGAGATCTTTTGAGCAGGCCCAAGACATAATCTACAAGTATGCGAATACATCATTTGTCTCATTATCCTGGACCCTCTAAATGATATAGTCCCCAATAGCATAGTACGGATTGCATGATCTCCACTTATCAACGTTTATCAGACCAATCTGTAATCTATTTTCCACAGATATCGGTATTATGAAAAATTCATGGCTTCAAGGGCAGAATGATTGCCTGAAAACCACCTGGTTACAGATGCACAAAGCGAGACGGGAAACCACCAGGGATTTCGAGCCGGAAGAATTTCGAGCTGGCGACAGCTTCAAGATCCTGGTCTATGGGATGACAGCCAAAGCTGTCGACCGATGGGCATCTGTAGACAGGCAGGATCAGGCTTGTGAGGGGCTTTTGGCTGAGGCTTTAAAATGACTGGCAGAGCTTCTCCAGATCTCAGGCTCCTGGCCGAAGACCCTTCGATTAGAGATTCTTGTGGGGAAAAAAAGCGAACTTGTTCCAAGATCTCTGAAAAATTTAATTACTGGAGTTGCTAGTTAGACCATTACTGATTCAAAAGACATCGCAATAGTGCTAAGAACTAATACGGAAATCTCCTTTCGGTGGATTTATTAACTAGTTGGGAGTTTAGGTAAATTACTGCTTTAGCTTGCTGTAAGGGAAACAAAGATCCCGGTGGTTCCATATCCGCCTTGAATTGGGAGGGTAAAGACGGTTTAACTAGAGCGCTCACTTCTCCAGTCACCAAGCGGCTGATGCCTGGATGATCATTGGGGTAGGATTGATAAGGGTAATATCAGTTGAGCATCTTTAAGCCTGCATAGCGGAGCTGGTCGCTAACCTTAGACGCAAAAGCATAATTGTGTGCTTTAAAAAAACAGCTCTGCAATGTGAGATGGTGGAATTCTATAGCGGCAATAGCAGGTGATAAAGCGGGGCAGTCATGATGATATCGCCATCTCGTTATATCCCAGGGATTCTTGGGAGAGCTACAGATAAAGCTACAGATCCCCATAAATATGAAAAGGAACTCTTGGGTAAAGCTTCGGCATGCTGTGCATATAATGCGCAACGCCTATTGAAGTTCCCAGGCTATTCGATCGCATTTATTGCTGTTTTTATTTTGTTGTCCATAA
Organism: Methanothrix sp.; assembly: GCA_035403205.1. Taxonomy (GTDB): domain Archaea; phylum Halobacteriota; class Methanosarcinia; order Methanotrichales; family Methanotrichaceae; genus Methanothrix. Next base: position 35,577 of record DAONES010000003.1, read on the forward strand.
GCCCCGCCGCTGCAATAATGATGTATCCATGCGCCATCAATCCTGGTCCTGGAAATTATTATGATTGCTCTCATACCGGCAGTTTTGGAAATATAGAGATTACATCTTATAAAATAACAGATAGTAATGGCAACCCCGTCTCATGTGTCACATGTCAGAACGGGCTCGCTTCCGCTTATCTCACTATTGACATTAAAAACTCGAATATGGGTGGATTTACTAATCTCTTTTTCCTATTCGGGATAGATAAAAACGGCAATAACGCAATAGACTCTGATGAAAAATATAGGGTGGGTCTTCCGGATATTCCTGGAAAGGGTATAGGTACCCCCGTGATAAGGACTGTGCCGATTCCTGTCTCCTGGCCGTGCGGCCAGCCATTAGTATTGAATGGGCCGGGAGGCGGACCAGTGCTTACCTTTAAGCTTCTTGTAATTTCTGATGCATCGTGTGAGGAGCATACAACCTGTCATGTGACAGCTCATAGCCAGAGATTTGCGAAGCAGACTATAGCCAGTCCCTGTTGCGTCAGTGCACCAGCAATCAGTGTTTGTCAGGGTATAACTATATCTGATTGGGATCAGTTCTTTATAAGCAAGGGCGCTGGATGCACGGGGACCTGCACGCCCGTGTTTGGACATGCTGCTGTTAATCTGAATGCAGCAGGCACTTATCAGTACACAGTTACCTCTGGCACCTGTACGGCTACTGGCATCTTCACCGTGCTCCCTCAACCTGCGATATCATCTGAGCCTCAATCCCAGGCCGTTTGTGAGTCCAGTCCCGTCACTTTCAGCGTCGGAATGAATCCGACCGATGCCGGTCAGTATCGTTACCAGTGGCAAAAAAACTCCGGATCGGGCTATTCAGACCTCTCAGAAGCGAAAGGTGCATCGCTAACCATCAATTCACCCGCTCTGGCGGATAGCGGCAGCAAGTACAGAGTCAAAGTCAGCTATACGGGTACTGGCTGCAGCATAGACTCGGCAGAGGCGACTCTGACGGTAAATGATTGCCTGAAACCCTCTATAGCCTGCCCGGGAGATAAGGCGGTCTTCACTGATACCAATAAGGACTATGCGACCATCACAGACTTAGGAACAGCAACTGCCAGCGATAATGTAGGTGTAGCTTCAATTGACAATAATGCACCAGCGAATAACCAATATCCTGTAGGGACTACTACTGTAACCTGGACGGCCAGAGATGGAGCCGGAAATTCAGCAACCTGCGACCAGAAGATAACCGTCTCGATGAAATCCGATCTCTCAGTGACAATGGTCTGCCACGATCTGATCGCAGGACAGGA
>DAONES010000003.1:36985-40378 GCA_035403205.1 Methanothrix sp.
TACCTCCATCAGCCCAGACCTGAATACGGGCAATAATGGGGCATCCTGCTCCAATGCAATCAAATCGCTGTCATTGAGCGGCCAGCTCTGGAAGGATGCCAATGGAGACGGCCAGCAGGGCGCTGCAGCCGCAGAGCCCGGATTATCAGGCTGGACTGTCGAGCTTAAGGACAAGGACACAGGCCAAATGGCTTCCACAGAATCAGATCCCGACGGTTCTTATAGGTTCCAGGGAGTTGTTCCAGGAGACTATATCCTGAGCGAGGTACTCTGGGATAACTGGGTCCAGACTGCTCCAGCTTCTAAAATCTATGAGGTTCATGTCACCGATTTCAATATCGAGAGCAAGGACTTCGGCAACCGCAACCTGGTCGAGGCCCTTCAGGCTGCCCTCGTAGTTGACCCGCCGGTGACCACTCCCGGCTCGACTGTTACATTCACAGCCGCAATCGGCAATATAGGTGAGACCGTGGTGAATACGGTCCGGGTAACCCTCACCCTTCCTGCAGGAATCAACTTCATCTCAGCCAGCCCGAAACAGGATATCGTCGCTAAAAATTCCAACGGCACCACTACTCTCATCTGGAACAGCCTGCCTCTGGCTGCAGTTTCAACGGGGGCAGACACTGTGGGCTCATCTGGCCCCAACCTCCCGATGCAGTCAGGTTCGATAACTGTAACAACTAATGCAGATCCCATCTTCCTTGGGACCGCTAATGTCAATCTGTTAGTGGAGGGGACTTCTTCTGCAGCTGAGGTAAAGGCCATCACAACCGTTGGGACCATCGAGGTAGCCACTCCAGAACCCCATATCATCAAGACTGCCGACTCAAATCAGGTCTTGCCTGGGGGAACGGTCTGCTACAGCATAACCTACTGGAATCCCGGCGAAGCCAATCTGACCGGCGTTGAGGTTGCCGATAAATATCCGGCTGGAACCACTTTCATATACAGCACACCAGAACCTGATTCTGTCACTGAAAACCACTGGACCATAGGTGAGCTGCCTGCCGGTGCGAAAGGCACGATAACCGTTTGCCTGAAGGTACCTGAAAAGGTGAATATGACCTTCAGCAGCCAGGAGAGGGCCAAAGGAACCGGGTTCGTCAACACTTACAGGAATATGGACACCGGATTTGAACCATACAGCCTGACCAATGTTGCTGTCATGTCCTGTGCAGAAGCCAATCCTGTTTCCTCTTCTGCTACGGTCGAAGTGGCCGACCAGGCGGGCACTACTCTGACCCAAATCGAGAGCGGAAGCGGCTCGTACTCCCGTGAGGGTCAGACCAGAATCATAACCAGCAATAAGACCATCCAGGTCGATTCCAGCCTGGCTGCCAATTATGCACCTACATCATTCAGTCTGCCCAAAGGCAGGTTGATGAACTTTACTTCCCGATGGTCCGAGGCTGACCTGGCCATGAATGAGCGCACCGGAGCATCTCTTGACGAGAGGTACTTGTATGCTAACAGCATAGTCAAGGATAGTTCAATTTATCTGGATGAAAACAGATCTATTCTTGCTACCGATTCTCACTTTCTGGGTAACGGCCATATTGGAACGCTTAAGAAGTCTGGACCGGACGATCCTCCCAAAGCTGCTCCAATATTCGAAGGCACCGAGATCTACTCGGGCGAATTCCATCTGAACGAGACTGTTAGGGAGTATGGCTCGAACGTGATCTCTAACAAATCCGCATCAGGTTCAGGTTTTGTCTCAAGCGACAAGAGTATCCGAGAAAGCCAGAAGACATACGAGTACGGTGCTGGAAGCTACAAGAGCGATGAGGTTATCAGAACTCCGGAGAGCTATGTGGCCAAGGACTTGCAGGCTACACGTGCTCCAGCTAATTACAGCTATTCACCTGGATTCGGCAGCTTCAAGAGCGGACAGTTGTCTGGAAGCTCGCTCAAATGGGCTGAGGGAGTCAGGTCCAGGAGCAGAGAGCCCAGCAATCCCAGTGATAAAGAGGGGAGCTTGATCCGCGAAGAGATCTCGGGAGCCGATTATATTCAGGCGGAGACTGTGGCAGGAGGACTGAACGATCTGAATTCCAGGATCAACTACTCAGGCACAGGAACCTTCAGGGCCGTTTTGAAAGATAAGGTGGACTTGGAAGAGGTCTATGCCGGCGAGTACCAGATCGTGAGGAAGATCCATCTGACGGGTGTCTCGAAGTACGACCGGCCTCATCTATCTCTGATGAAGACCGGCAATATCATTTACAATCCTATTACCAACATCACAGTGGCCAGCTATACCATCACTGTGCAGAACGATGGCAACGAGGCTCTGGGGCCGGTGTACGTCAAGGACCTGTTCCCGGTCGGGACTGGATACATCAACTCTTCGGTTGAGCCCTATCAGCTTGAAACTCGCCTGGCCAACTGGACCTTTGCATACATGTCCATCGGCCAGACTTTGAGCATCAACCTCAACCTGAATGTGACCGAAGAGAGAGATCAGATGGTGAACCGGGTGTATGCCCTGGGTTACTACGATGACCACTATGTTACGGCCAGTAACTTCACGGTTAACGAATTTGCCTGGCTGCCATGCTGTGAGCAGAAGCTGAGGGCTTATAAGATTGCCAGTATAGATCCAGGTGATCCTCGACTGATATGGTACAGGATCGGGATCAAGAACGATATGAAGTGCTCTATGGTGGCCAGGGTTATAGATATCCTGCCGGATGGATTGAGGTTCATCAACTCTTCCATCCAGCCTGAGCCGATTGCCGATAATTTGAGCTGGGCCTTGGCCAATATATCGGCTGGGAAGATCGCGGTGATAGATTACCGGGTTCAGGCTGTAAACGGCGGACGGTTTGTCAACCAAGCCCATATCGCGGTCTATGCGGTAGATGGATCAGGCTCGTCTGTGGCAGATGTAAGTGCGGCTATAAATGTGGGAGACCTGCCTTCGGTCAGGGATTCTTCGGGTTGGAGTCCGCCTGATTGGGGTCTGGATCAGTCTGAGTATATATGCAGCGGAGAATTGGATGGGAGCGGATGGGTAAGCTCCGCTCCTGTCTGCATTTCGTGCTCTTCGTATGATGCATGAGGACAATAGCACTAGACGATGCACTTAAGAATGAACTCCTGAGATCAGGCTAAAACTGACGAAAGTAGTATTATGAAATTTAAAATATTTGTGCAAAAATCAATTATCAAGATCCCAGCTTCGTTTGATCCTTGTCCTAACCAGGCATCCGGTTCAGATCGCTAGTATGCAGTTGCCCGGCAAAGGGCCATAACCTGGCCTCTTCCTCTTTCTTCCCACAGCTTCCGTGCGGGTTCGTCCTTGCGGCTGGAAAAGTCCATTTATCTGAAACGAATATCTGCCCCATCATGATTGAACTGTCCAGCGAACCTTATGTTCTGAAGCCC
>DAONES010000004.1:0-35507 GCA_035403205.1 Methanothrix sp.
TGAGCAGGCACTGCTCTGTAGTGAGAACAGTCCCGCAGCCGTTCACATCGATGGATCCGCCCTCCATGACGATTCCCGGCCTAAAGAAGTCCATCTTGAGGTCCTCGTTGATGAGTCCGCCGATTCTGCTGTCGCCCATGAGCTCAGCATATTTCTCTCCCCAGGCGTTGAAGATCCAGTTTACCGCCGCCACACACCGTCCCGCATCATTTTCCCGGTTAACGACAAAGGTTGGGCCGTAGTCTCTGAACCAGACATCCGCGTAATTTATCACATGGAAGTGAATTCGGTGCAGATCGACCTTCTCATCTCTAAGCCGTTCCATAACCTCCTTCTGCATAAGCTCGTCTCTGACCAGCAGGTTGACTATCTCGCCAGCGTGAATGGCTTTGATGATCGCCAGGTAGGCCTTCTCCACCGCCTCGATCTCAGGGAAGCTGTCCAGGTCGTAGGGCCAGGAGAGCCAGATGGCCTCGTGGCGTTCCCATTCTGCAGGCATGTGGTAGCCCAGGGAAAGGGGCGTCTCCTGAAGGCAGAGCCCGGCTCCAGACCCGGATCGACTCTGCGGCATTTCTGCATGCTTTTCCTTTACCATCTCGATGAGCGGCCAGTAGAGGTCCGGCCTGCGGTTGCGGAAAAAGCCCCAGCCTTCCCGCACCGACTCGTTCATTGTCAGGTCAACTTCCACCACCAGCGTCTCCTCATCTCTGCTGCTGGCGCGGGCCAGGATCTTGCCGAATGGGTCGCAGACAAAGGAGCTTCCCCAGAAGACCAGATCTCCTTCCCGGCCTACCCGGTTGGCAGCAGCCACATAGACGCTATTGGCGATGGCGTGGCCCCTCTGCACCGTCTCCCAGGCATCATGCCAGTCGCCCTCAGCCGGGTCCTCCTCGCCCTTTATCCAGCCGATGGCTGTGGGATAGAAGATGATCTCGGCTCCGCCCAGGGCGGCAGCGCGCGCTGCTTCCGGGAACCACTGGTCGTAGCAGATGAGGGCGGCAAATCTGGCATAGCGGGTATCGTAAATCCGGATCTCCTCTCCGGGAGTGAAGTAGCTCTGCTCGTAAAAGAGCGGATCGTGGGGAATATGCACCTTCCGATAGACTGGAAGAAGGCTGCCGTCGGCATCAATTACCGCTGCGGAGTTGTAAAATCCCGATTCGTCTCTTTCGAAGAGGGGGACTATTATCACTATCTGCAGCTCTTTTGCCAGGAAGGAGAAGGCCTCCGTGGACGGGCCGGGGATGCTCTCAGCCAGCGCCGAGGCATCCTTTCGGTCCCACTGCGGAAAGTAGCGTGTGCGGAAAAGCTCCTGGAGGCAAACGATCTGCGCGCCTTTGCTTGCGGCGTCTCTCACTTTTTCCACGGTTCTCTTCAGATTGTATTCGAGGTCTTCGCTAACAGTGGTTTGAATCAATGCGATGCTGACTCTGGACGGAGCTTTATCTGCCGGCATATTCTTCCCCACACAATTATTAGATTGCTATTGAGCGCGCTGGTTTAACTAGATGGCGGGAAATTTTTGATTGATGCTGCCGGATATATTCGATCACATCCAGCAGGAGCGTGGTATAATAAGGACGGCTCTCTGGCGGTTCCTATTGGGTGGTGGAGGGCCGAGTATGCGGTGGAGCTGGAGGTGACGAGGGCCGCGGCGGGGTCACTGGATGTTTTTGAGACTCTATTCACGGCGGCCAGCTCGGAGGCGAATAAGGAGACCACGACGAAGATAGGCATCAGCTCCAGAGTTTCTATGAGGGGGTCGGTAAGCCATTGCGGCTACCTGCTGGATCTGGCAGCCAAGGCGACATACTATCTGAACTGTAAGACGGGTCAGGCGTCCATGACTGCGATCGCCTTCAAGGGAAGCGAGCAGAAGACGAAAGTGAGGGCTGTGTGTGCATATTTATAGAGGCCCGGCCCGCACTTCAGCAAGGTAGCAGTCCAGGCAGACCCCCTCGCCTGGGCCGATATCGGCCAGATCCTCATCACAACCTGGGGCAGTAGCCGAACATAATTCACCGCGGAACGGAGAGGCTGCGCGGTGCGAGGGCGCCTTCAAGGTGAATAGGGGGCAAACAGTTTAAATTGAAGACCAATTATGTAAAGACAACGCAAAGACGATCCAAAACATGCCAAGGATGGAAGCTTAAGTGCCGGGAAACCATAACGATATCGAGAAGCGCCTTTGGGGTGCAGCTGATGAACTTCGAGCCAACTCCAAGCTAAAAGCCTCTGAGTACTCCTTGCCGGTGCTCGGACTGATCTTCCTCAAGTATGCAGACTTCAAGTTCCGCCAGGCGGAGCAGGAGCTTAAGGGAAAGGGCAGCGAGCGCCGGCCCATAGGCAAGCTGCACTACCAGGCGCAGGGTGTTCTCTACCTTCCCGAAAGCGCCCGCTTCTCCAATCTGATCCGGCTTCCTGAGGGAACGGACATCGGCAATGCCGTAAACGAGGCCATGAAGGCCATCGAGTCGGAGAACGAGGAGCTGAAGGGCGTTCTGCCGGTGGGAGCTTACACCAAGCTTGACAATAGCACGCTGCGAACGCTGCTCAAGACCTTCAATATCGACCAGACCACCCTGGATGGAGAGTCGCTCTTCCAGGGAGATGCCTTCGGCAGGATCTACGAGTACTTCCTGGGCAAGTTCGCCATGAGCGAAGGCCAGAAGGGCGGAGAGTTCTTTACTCCCACATCGCTTGTCCGGCTTATCGTGGAGGTCATTGAGCCCTACTATGGCCGCATCTACGATCCGGCCTGCGGCTCGGGCGGCATGTTTGTGCAGAGCGCCAAGTTCGTCCAGAACCACAAGAAGAATCCGAGCAGCGATATCGCCATCTACGGCCAGGATAAGATCGCTGAGACCGTCCGGCTCTGCAAAATGAACCTGGCGGTGCACGTACTGTCCGGCGATATCCGGGAAGGCAACTCCTACTACGAGGATATCCATAAGAGCCTGGGCAAGTTCGACTTCGTGATGGCCAATCCTCCTTTCAATGTGGACAAGGTGGACAAGGAGCGGATAAAAGACGATCCCCGCTTCGGCCAGGGGATGCCGAAAGTTGATAATGCCAACTACCTCTGGATTCAGATCTTCCACGCTGCGCTAAATGAGAAAGGCCGCTCAGGCTTTGTCATGGCCAACTCGGCCAGCGACGCCCGCGGCTCAGAGCTGGAGATTCGAAAGAAGCTGATCCAGGCCGGGGCTGTGGACGCGATGATCGCCATAAGCCCTAACTTCTTCTACACCGTGACCCTGCCCTGTACCCTCTGGTTCCTGGACAGGGGCAAGCCTGCCGAGAGAAAGGACAAGGTGCTCTTCATCGATGCCAGGCAGACCTTCACCCAGGTGGACCGGGCCCACCGGGAGTTCCTGCCGGCGCAGATCGAGTTCATTGCCAACATCGTGCGGCTCTACCGGGGCATGGAGCCGGAGACATTGAGCGGCAGCCAGATGAGCGAGCATTTTCCAGCGGGAAAATACGCAGATGTGGCCGGGCTGTGCAAGATGGCCACGATCAAGGATATCGAGGCGCAGGGATGGAGCCTGAATCCGGGGCGCCATGTGGGCGTGGCAGAACGTGCGGCGGACGACTTCGACTTTGCGGAGAGGCTGACTGAGCTGAATGAGGAGCTGGAGCGGCTGAATGCTGAGGCGAGTGCGCTGGAGGATAGGATAAGCGAAAATGTGGCAAAGCTGCTTGAGGTGGTGGGATGAACTTTTCCGAGGAATGGGCTGAAGTTAGAGTCGGCGACCTCGGACAAGTATTCACAGGACGAACGCCTTCGACGAAATGCCCAGAGTATTTCGGTAACGAGTTCTTCTTTATAACCCCTGGGGATATGCACCAAGGAAAGCATGTTCATGCTACTGAGCGAAAGATATCTGATGCAGGAGCAAATCTGCTTCGACGAATTCAACTCCCGCCAAATAGCGTTTGCGTTTCGTGTATAGGGTGGCAAATGGGGGAAGTTGTGATGACATCTGCGAAATCCTTTACCAATCAGCAAATCAATAGCATTGTGCCAAATAATGATGTGGATCCGGATTTTCTCTATTACTCCTTTGTACCTCGCAAACAGGAGCTATTATCTCTTGCTTCGGCTATCGGTGTTAGAACTCCAATCTTAAATAAGTCAAGCTTCTGCGATCTTCACATATTGCTTCCTCCGCTTGAAACCCAGCGCAAGATCTCCTCTATCCTCTCCGCCTACGATGAACTGATCGAGAACAACACTCGGCGCATCAAGATCCTGGAGGAGATGGCCCATGCGCTCTACCGCGAGTGGTTCGTGCACTTTCGCTTTCCGGGGCACGAGAAGGTGCGGATGATGGACTCGTCGCTGGGGAGGATACCGGAGAAGTGGGAGATTAAACCGCTTGGTGAAGTCACTCTTAATTTTGATTCAAGAAGAAAGCCTTTATCTTCGATGCAACGTGCTCAACGGCAAGGGGAGTATCCTTATTATGGTGCTGCCAAAATTCTAGATTACATAGATGATTTTATATTTGATGGAAAATATTTGCTAATTGCAGAAGATGGAAGCGTGATTACACCTAATGGAAAACCCGTTTTGCAGCTGGTCAACGCAAAATTTTGGGTTAATAATCATACTCATATTATTCAGGGAAAAATCCCTATATCAACTGAATTCCTGTATTACAGGCTTTTAGATCTTGAAATATCTGGTTATATAACAGGTGCTGCGCAGCCAAAAGTTACGCAGGCAAATTTGAATCGAATTCCTGTAATTGTGCCCACTGGGCATCTCTTGCTTCAGTTTAATGAAATGGCAGAAAATTGCGCATTGGAAGTAAGAAATTTACAGAGGAAAAATGATAATCTTCGCCGCACTCGTGACCTACTGCTACCTAGAATGATCTCAGGAGAATTAAAATATACATCGGAGATTTAAGTCGAGGAATTGTAATGAAGCTAAATATTTACCTCTTTAAAGATGGTGTAGCATCAATTGACCACTGCATAAAAACAAGTAAATCAGGACGAAATTATAAAAAAATTAGAGGCGGACATACCTTAGTTGGTGCAGAATATGAAGTATTTCTTGACAAAGGAGAGCCAAAAGAGCCAGATTGGATCAATTTTATAAGAAATCATGTTGATGAAGATAAACTTAGGGGCGTTAAAAACAAGACCTGTTCAATCCTGATCGTCTTGAAGACAGATACAATTGAAGGCGATAGATTCTTCGCGATATCTTGTGGTCACGGATATCGTATTATCAATAAAGAAATGATTGAATTTAACTTCGGGTTGTTGACATCGCTTAATTGCATAGAACCCAATAAAATAAAGTCAATTGAATCAAGGAGTCTGGGCGTTCAAGTTATACAAAATCATGAAGCTTCAAATGCAGAAGCTAGAATAAATGAGTTTGGCTTTGAATTCGACTCAGATATTTTGCGATCTGTATCTGGAGTTTGTTCAGATGAAGCATTGGCATCTCAGATAACTGGATCCGATAATTTGTGTATCACATCAAAAATTGGTTTCACTGAGCTAGCCGATAAATGTCGAGAATCTTTTGCAAAATATAGGCTTGATATTTATCAACAAAATTTTAAATTTATTGATTTCTTAAAATATGAGAAAGATCCTTCAATTATAAGTTCATTGGATGATTATTTGGTTAATTCAATCAATGAGAGACAGAGTACCCCATATTTATCAATCGCTTTTCCAGACCAAATTGAATACGAAAAATGCAGCTATTATGAAATAAAAGGTCTAGGCAGAAGAGAAAAAGTGGGTGATATAACATCGAATGAGATATATGGATATCTGGATGATAATGAAGTCGATTTTGCGAAAATCAAGAATGGGATAAAGATTACAGGATTTGATGAATCATCGAATCCTTGCACAAGACAAGAATCACTATATTCTTTCCTAACATTTGAAAAAGAACAAGATGACAAAAGATATGTTCTCTGCAATGGTAGATGGTATTACATAAAAGCTGATTATGTCCACCAAATTGAGGACGAGATTGAAGAGATAATAGCAACTTGTGAAGCCCCTCTTCTTAAGTCTTGGCCCAAGAATGTAAACTCAAAAGAGAAAGAATGTTACACAGAAGGATTCTATAATATGCTTTATGAGAATGAACCTGAGTATTTATATTTAGATAAGAATTTATTTAATTTTGGCAGAGGCTTTGGGCATAGTAGTTCGGAAATAGCTGATATCTTTCATAGATCTACCAATAAATTAATATTTGTCAAAAAATTAAATGGATCTTCAACACTTAGTCATTTGTTTTCGCAAGGTAGTGTATCGGCAGATCTTTTCAGGGACTTTAGACGATATCAAGACACTTTTCTGGATCGAGTAAGGGATAGATGGCCTGGAGATACCTTCGATCATAATATGCTAAAGTCATTAGTCTTTGTTTATGCTATCGGAACCGCGAAAGATGTCGATCTCATGGATGCTTTGCCGGTTTTTAGTAAAATCAATCTTCTCAAACATGCTAAAATCATATCTAAATTGAACTATAAGGTAGAGTTGGCAAAAATAAGAATGATACCAGATTGCAGCAGTGGTTAACCTAATGTAATAGACATATGAAAGATCTCGTTTGGATCCCTAAATATATCCTCACCCCCGCCATCGCCCGTGGCCTGATGCAGATAGAGGCAGCCCGCGCCCTAGTGGACCATACACCTCTCTCGCCCGCTGCCGAGGCCGAGCTTCGGGCGCATGCTCGTGTGCGGGCGGTGCACTACTCCACCTACATTGAAGGAAACCGCCTCACCATGTCCCAGACAAAGGCGGTAATGGCCGACGCAAAGGTGCAAATTGCCGACCGGGAGCGGGACGTCTCAGAGGTTCGCAACTATTGGAACGCCCTCCTGCGCGTTGAGGAGTGGGCTCTAAAGAAAAAGCCACTCACCGAGGAGATGATCAAAAGGCTGCACGCCCTGGTTGAGGTCGGCCCCAGAGCTAGGCCCACGCCATACCGGGAAGGCCAGAATGCTATCAAGAACAGCTCAACAGGCGCTTTGATTTACCTGCCGCCGGAGGCAAAGGACGTCCCCGCCCTCATGGCCTCTCTTGTAGCCTGGGCCGCCGAGGCGGAAAGATCCGGGCTGCCCGTCCCCCTCATTGCCGCCCTGGTCCACTACCAGTTTGTTACCATCCACCCCTACTACGACGGCAACGGCAGGACAGCCCGCCTGCTCGCCACCTTCATCCTTCACAAAGGAGGCTACGGCCTGAACGGCTTCTTCTCCCTGGAGGAGCACCACGCCAAAGATCTGCAGGGCTACTACCAGGCCCTGACCGTCCACCCGCATCACAACTACTACTTCGGCAGAAGCGAGGCCGATCTGACGCCCTGGCTGGAATATTTCATATCCACCCTGGCCGCTGTCTTTGAGGCCGTCCGGCTCAGCGCCCAAAAGTGCGCTGTGCAGGAGCTAGAGGAAGAGCCGGAAGACCTGCGCCGCCTCGATCATCGGGCAAGGGTAGTGCTCGGCCTCTTTGCCGGAAAAGAGACCATCACCGCACCCCAGGTGGCCTCCGAACTGGGCCTCTCCGAGCGCATGGCCAGAAACCTTCTAAAGGATTGGGTGGAAGACGGATGGCTGGAGGTAACAAATCCATCCCGCCGCGCCAGGTCCTACAGTTTATCGGCAAAATATCGGCAATACATCGGCAGCTTATCGGCAATAGTTCAGGGAGGAGAGAAGAACGAGCAGTGAGTACAGCGATTATTCCGAAGACAGCATAATCGAGCAGCCGGCCATCGAGCTTTTCTCTGCTCTGGGCTGGCAGACTGCCAACTGCTTTTATGAGCGGTTCGGCCAGGGCGGCACCCTTGGCCGGGAAAACTCGGCAGAAGTTGTCCTCGTCCCCAAACTTCGCACGGCGCTCCGACGTCTCAACCAGAATCTGCCCGCGGAGGCTATCGATCTTGCCATAGAAGCCATAACTCGTGACCGAAGCGTCATGAGCCTGGCCAGGGCCAGCCAGGAGATCTATCGCCTGCTTAAAAATGGTGCCAAAGTCTCCTACCAGGTAGACGGCATGGAGAAGACAGAGAATGTGCAGATCATAGACTGGAGCACTCCTAAAAACAATGATTACTTCCTGGCATCTCAGCTCTGGGTCACAGGCGAACTCTACAAGCGCCGTGCCGATCTGGTGGGATTTGTTAACGGCATTCCTCTACTCTTCATCGAGCTTAAGGCTGCTCACAGACGCCTGGAAAACGCCTTTCAAGATAACCTTCGAGATTATAGGAACACAATACCGCAGCTCTTCTGGTACAACGCCTTCATTATACTCTCCAACGGCTCGGCAAGCCGCATAGGCAGTATCACCTCCGAATGGGAGCATTTCTCGGAATGGAAGAGGATCAACGAAGAGGGGGAGATGGGCATAGTCTCCCTGGAGACCATGATTCGAGGAACATGCGATCCGCAAAAGCTGCTTGACCTGGCCGAGAACTTCATCCTTTTTCACGAGGTGGCCGGGGGCACGAACAAGATCCTGGCCAAGAACCACCAGTATCTGGGAGTGAACAATGCCATAGAGGCCGTCCAGAATATCACGGATAATAAGGGCCGCCTGGGCGTCTTCTGGCACACGCAGGGATCGGGCAAGAGCTTCTCCATGATCTTCTTTTCCCAGAAGGTGCAAAGAAAGCTCCCCGGCAACTACACCTTCGTCATAGTCACCGATCGTGATGATCTGGACGACCAGATTTACAAGAACTTCGCCAATGCCGGAGTAGTCACAGAGTCCGAGAAGACCGTGAGGGCTGGGAGCGCTGAGCACCTCAAACAGCTCCTCCAGGAGGACCATCGTTATATCTTCACTCTGATTCAGAAATTCCGCATCGAGCGGGGCAAGATCTATCCCAAGCTCTCCGATCGGTCGGATATCATCGTAATTACCGATGAAGCCCACAGAAGCCAATATGATATCTTCGCCCAAAACATGAGGAATGCTCTTCCTAATGCTGCTTTCATCGGCTTCACCGGCACACCGCTCATGGTCGGCGAGGAGAAGACCAGACAGGTTTTCGGCGACTACATCAGCATCTACAACTTTAAGCAGGCCATCGACGATGCGTCTACAGTTCCGCTATACTACGAAAACAGGGCAGCTCCTCTGAAACTCGTTAATCCTCGTTTCAACGAGGAGATCTACCGGATTATCGAAGACGCCGAGCTGGATGAGGACCAGGAAAAGAAGCTCGAACGCGAGCTCTCCCAGGATTATTATCTGATAACCAGGGACGATAGGCTGGAGGACGTAGCCAAAGACATCGTGAAGCACTTTGTCAATCGCGGATTCCTTGGCAAAGGAATGGTCGTCTCCATAGACAAAGCAACTGCCGTCAGGATGTATGATAAAGTCAAGAAGCACTGGTCGGCTTATCAGGAGGAGTTGCTTGGCGAGTCCAAAAAGGTCAGTGGAGCCAGGCAAAAGGAGCTGGTGAAGAAGATCCAGTTCATGAAGGAGACGGATATGGCCGTGGTCATCTCCCAATCCCAAAACGAGGTTGATGAGTTCCACAAAAAGGGCCTGGAAATCTTGCCCCACAGAAAGCGCATTGTCAAGGAGGACCTCGATAAGAAGTTTAAAAACTCCAAAGATCCTTTCAGGCTCGTCTTTGTCTGCTCCATGTGGATAACGGGCTTTGACGCTCCTTCCTGCTCCACAATCTACCTAGACAAACCCATGAGAAACCACACCCTCATGCAGACCATTGCCAGGGCCAATCGCGTCTTTGGCCAGAAGGTAAATGGCCTAATCGTTGACTACGGAGATGTTTTCAAGGATCTGAGGAAGGCCCTAGCCATTTACGGATCTGATGCGGGCGGCGGAATTAAAGAGGGAGATACTCCCATCAAAGATAAAGAAGCCCAGATAGAGCAGTTGAAGCAGGCCATAGAACAAGTCACCGCCTTTTGCGTTGAACGTGGAATAGATCCTTCAAAGATTCAGTCGGCAGAGGGCTTTGAAAAGGTCAAACTGCTGGATGATGCCGTTGAAGCCGTGCTGGTATCCGACGAATCCAAGAGGCGATATCTTGCCCTGGCCATTGGCCTGAATAAGCTCTACAAAGCCATATTACCGGATGTGAGGGCCAATGAGTTCAGTCCAAAACGTGCTCTTTTTGTGGTCATCGCAGAAAAGATTCTCTCTTTAACTCCGAAGCCGGATATCTCTGAGGTCATTGGAGCCATAGAAAGCCTTCTCGATGAATCAATTGAGGCCGAGGGATACACCATAGATTCAGAGGATGATTTGCGTATTGTGGACATCAGCAAGATAGACTTCGATAAGCTAAAGGGGATTTTCAATAGAAACCGCAAGAATACCGTTACAGAGAGCCTTATGAACGCCATCAAATCCAGGTTAAGCCAAATGATCAATCTCAACCGCACACGAATAGATTACATGGAAAAGTTTCAGAAAATGATAAATGAATATAATAGCGGGGCTTGCGATAAGGACGCTTTCTTTGAGAACCTGATGAAGTTCATCAAAGACCTCAATGATGAAGATAAGAGAGGCATGAAAGAGGGCCTCTCAGATGAAGAACTTGCCATATTCGATCTCCTAACTAAACCGGAGATGAAACTGGATAATAAGGAACTCCAGAAGGTCAAAGGGGTAGCTAGAGATCTACTTAAGCGGCTAACGGAGGAGAAACTGGTCCTCGATTGGCGCAAGCGTATGCAATCGAAAGCTTTGGTCAAGCTATCCATTGAGGATGCCCTAGATCAACTGCCAAGGGCCTATACAAAAGAACTGTATCAGCAGAAGTGCGAGATTGTTTATCACCATATCTTTGAGTCCTATTATGGATCGGGACAGAGCATCTATGCCCAGGCGGCTTGAATTTGGTCTATGCCATCTTGATTGATGCATCCTTGAGAGATGAATCATTCCCCGCTCGCCTCTCCTGCCTGCCTCTCCGCCTTCCCCCACTCCTCGTCCAGGTACAGCCCGATGTCCACCCCCGGACCGATCCTTTTGAAGCCTGCAGGACGTGTGTCTCCCTGGGGTCGCTCTCAGCCTGACCTAAACCAGGTGGTCGAGTGACTATTATTAATTTTTCATAACTTTTCAACTGGCTGCCCTGTGCTTAATTCTTGCCCGAGATAAAATTCACACCGGCCTTCTTCCCGCCATCAGGGCAATGCAAAGGTACTGCCAGAGCACATTCACCTGCCCAAATCCCGCCTGCCGCCACCACTCTTCTTTCTCTGCTTTGCTGGTGTAGTAATGAGTCTCTTTCTCATTTCTCAGCCGGGCCACAAAGTCGGAGAGATCCGGATCCAGCGACTGCCGCCGCACTTCCATCTCCTCAAAGAACCATTCCTGCATGTCGCTTCCCGCTTGCGAGTATCCCTCAGCGGCAATGAGCCAGCCACCTGGCTTAACCAGCCGGAAGCATTTGGCAAGGGCAGATTTGTAGAGATCGAAGGGCAGGTGCTCCAGGACCAGAGTGGAGATTATCGCGTCATACCCTTTGACTTCGCCCGCCTGCCTCTGGCCACCAATGCCTTCATCCCAGTCGCCATCCGCAAGGTTTGCCGCCTTAGAGCCCAAAATCGCCTCCGGGTGGGCGCGGGAGATCTTCTCTGCTGCCACCTGGACCATTCTCTCAGAGCCGTCGATGAGGTAGACTCTGGCTGCAGGCATTTTCCGCAGCACAGCCATAGAGGCATTGCCTGTTCCGCAGCCCAGATCGATGATCATTGCATTCTGCGGCAGGTAGCGCTTGCAGGCTTCAGCTGCGAGATCGAGCATCTCCTGGTAGCCGGGAACAACCGCTGACTGGTAGAGGTCATAATCTCTCGCATGTTTGTCGTAGCATGAGACGGTAGAATTGTATTTCATAGTTAATCTCAATTGATTGATCCAATATCATATACCATTTTTGATCTCGATTTGTCATTGTCACTTTTTTCTGAGGACAAATGCTTTAGGATTTTCTTTCAAAACTTTTTGGGCAATCGGATCTATTATCTCATAGTCAATCCCCTTGGCGATCGATTTATTTGACTTACGAGAATTTTGCAGAACTTTTAGATCCGCAGCATTTCGCCAGAGCCTTTCCAGCTCTTCATCAAAGCCAATTATCTTATTTTTGGGTCCTCTCAAGACCAACTCAAAGCTCTTTTCCAGACTATAGCGATACCAGTTGGCACTGCCAAGATATAGGATCTTGTCGTCGATGCACAAGAATTTTGCATGAAGCCTACCTTGCGTCCTGGCTTTGAAATCAGTCCATTTCGCCGCAAAAATAGAGAGCGCTGCCGAAGTTCGCTGCCACGCCTCTGGGTCCATCTGCTCTTCTTCCCGGACGACTGCGCGAGCATCCAGCTCTGATGGAGAAGCCAATACGACCTGATCTGCAAAATAATCATCCAGCCAGGGCCCCACGATAACGAGAGACTCCGATGCTCTGGAAAGATCATCCCTTAAATATGCCAGGACTTTACCTGGACCAATTAGCGTAAAGCCATTTAATGACATTCTCTACCTCGTTTGCAGAATGCTGAGGCTCATCTCTGCATAAATCCAAAACAAATTTTTTAAATTTTTGATTGTCTGCCTTGCCCCTGAACTTTGAAAGTCTCTTCTCGCACTTTTGAAGTGCTGATTGCATTCGATCTTCTGCTAAAAGGGCTTCCGATAAGCCGTTGCCGCCTGGGGTGGAATCCAGAACCTGCAAAGTGCTATCCTCCAAATCAAGCCCAATTTGAAGGTCGGTTATTCGTGATTCAACCGCATCCGCCAGGAAATGTTCCAGTATGCTGCAAGTCAATCTTCCCAGAGATCGTTGATCATTCTCATCATTTTTCTCGATTTTTATCGACTTGAAGCGCCACTGCCACCCAAGTGTTCGGTATGAAAAGTCAAACAAGAACGGAGGGTTTTCGCCTCGATCTTTAGCTTCTTTGAATCGCTGCTTAACCTCATCAAGCGACACGGTTCGAGTGCGCTCTTCATCGCTGAGGTCGATTTCCTTATAGCCCTGAAATCGCCGGTTATAGGTCCATATGCCAAACTCCAGGATTCCTTTCTTAGGAAGTTTTAAATGATCCACGAAATTCATGCTTGATTTGTACAGGTCGAAATTCTCATCCCATAATCCGCGAGTAATGATATTTCTCTTTTCTTGCTTCAGTTCAACTGTTTTTATCGTCTTTAGCCATTTTCCCAGTATGACATCGCTATCCTGATGCTCCCATTCTGCAATTTTCCACTGTCCTTCATAGCCCACGACACGGTATCTTTTCAGGTCATGACCCAGGTAGACAGCTTCAGGATGTGCGTCTCGAAATATGGCGATGTCATCTATTCTTGCCACTTCAGTGCCGTTTTCTTTCAGAACCACCTTCCCTTCGCTTGCACTGGCTCTAAATCCTTTGTGAACCCATGCGCGTTCGCTCGTGTCCACCAGTGAGCCATATCTTTCTTCAAATCGTTCTTTCAAATCCGAATATTTTGGAGCCTCGCCAAAATACTTTTTCAATGCATTATTAAAATCAGTCCAGCTTGCATCTCCCTTTTTCAGCGCCGCCATCCATTCAATAAATGCAGCCAACATGTGCCGCCATTTTACCATTTCCAAGTGAAGGGGGATGGGAATCGTCTTTGTAAGATCCAACTTGAAAGCATCTTGTGGGGCATCCAAAATGCTCCTGTCTCTAGGCTCCGATGATAGGCACATGATGACAAGGCCAGGACTATCGACTCTTCGCCCAACCCGCCCCATACGTTGAAGCATGTCAGCCTGACTTGGAGGTATTTCTTGAATTATGCAAACATCCAGGCCTTCAATATCAACTCCCAATTCTAGTGCACTGGTTCCGATTAATGTGATCCCTTTATCTCGATTGTTATTTAGCAGCTTTTCGATTTCTCGTCTCCTTTTAGGTGGTAGGTCCGCATCATAGATAACCGCATCTCGCACCTTGTTTTCCTTCATCAATCTGAGTTTCAGTCTCTTGCTGCGGTACTTGCTCTGGGAAAAATAAATAGCATTAACATTATCTCCCAGGCCATTTTTGCTGCTCATAAATTTAGGGATATCCACCTTAACGTTCTCACAATCCAGGAGCAAAACCATGCGGAGCAGTCCGTCAGTTCGAGGATGTATCAATTCATCAGAAGCATTCGATATCGGTATAAGCTCAATCTCCTGATTGGTGGTGTCTTTGATATGCTTCAGATCCTCACCATCTTCTACCGACAGAAGCATTTTTGCGAAATCCTCAGCAGAACTTAAGGTGGCTGATGCGAGGAAGAGATTTGGCTTGCTTTCGCCTAAAACCTCACAGGATAGATAGACTCGCTCTAAAAAGTAATGAACATTTGCGCCGAACACACCATCATACATGTGAGCTTCGTCAAGCACAATGCATCTCAAATGTCTGAGAAAATCCTTATGCTTTTCGATGAGACTCCAATTGGCTTTATCAAGTGTGGCTATCCGAATTCGCGCCGCTTTAAAAAATTCGCTACCTTCATGATCTGCCATTTTTTCATCGCGAGTGCTTCCCCAGCCAACGCCATGCCATATTGTCCATGGTAGGCTCTTATTTCCAACTTTAATTGTTCCTCCGTAGCATATTGTGTCATCACCATCTGGAAAAATTAGCGAATCTGGCTCAGATAGACGAACAAGTCTTTCTGCTTGGCCCCACATGAGAGCTTGAGTTGGAAAACATAAAATCGCGTTCGCATTGGAATCTCTTATCATATGGTCAAAAATCCATATCCAAAAGCAGAGACTCTTTCCAGAACCTGTTCCTGAAGTTATGATAAAATTCTCATATCCTTCCTCAAAATACGCCTTTAGGAACTCAGCCTGGTGTGGAAATAGACCATTTGTTTTTATTTTCGGCTCATATTTCACAAGAAGCTTATTAATGGTTCGATCAAGATCGCACGAAGATACAGGGACTCTTTGCGTAAAAGGTGTGAAGATACGGATCGCTTTTGGGTATATTATGCTATCAAACGATTTTATTACATTTTTTGCGACTATTCCTACATCTTTCGCCATAAAATCATCAATCTCGCTTTAGCGGTATTATTTCTAGTGCTTAATTCTTCAAGGGTATATAAGAAATAAACCCTTGAATTGAATCATTCTTCTTCAGCCTTTTGATCAAAGTAGCTGCCAGTAAACCAGCACATTCAGCGCTGTCAGTGGCACTCCCACCCGGGCAAACTCCAGGAAGGTGAGCGTCTCCCCGCTCTTCTCGGCATTCTGAATTATTATCACATTGCTCGCCGCACCCAGTATGAAGAGATTTCCGGCGATGGTGCTTCCCGCCGCCAGGGCCATGAGCGCCTGCGAGGATGGATTGACCAGCAGCGGCTGACAGAGCGCCACCAGGGGTACATTGGAGATGAGCTGGCTCGCCAGGACGCTGAAGGCCAGAATCGTGGAAATAGATGTGAAGTCAGCCTTCCATCCCGCCAGAAGAGATTGGAATGAGCCCGAACTCCAGACCGCGTCCATGAGAACGAACATGGAGGCAAAGAAGATGAGAGTGCACCAATCGATGCCCCTCAGGACCTTGATTCTCTTGCTGCTGAAGATAAGAATGGGCAGCGCCGAGACCAGGGCGATGTAAGTCAGACGAAATTCGCTGCCAAGGCCCAGGAAGACTGCTGCCATCTTGCCCAGGA
Source organism: Methanothrix sp. (assembly GCA_035403205.1). GTDB lineage: Archaea > Halobacteriota > Methanosarcinia > Methanotrichales > Methanotrichaceae > Methanothrix. The sequence goes on from DAONES010000004.1 coordinate 15,700, forward strand.
TCATCACGAACAGCAGAACAAAAGAGATGCGTGAGAGCCGGGCGAGCGCCGGGTCGACTATCTCCTCTTGGCAAATCTCCAGCGTCCTTTTGACAAACTGATCTCTGTAGAATATCCTGAGCAGCAGATAGGCGAGCAGGAGGTTGGCCACCGTGGGCAACAGCAGATAATGCAAAAAGACGGTGAAGGGATTGGAAAGGCCCGCATTGACCGCTATTAGCAGATTCTGCGGATTGCCTATTGGGCTCAGGGCGCTGCCTGTTGTCACGGCAAAGGCCAGAGCGAGGAGGAGGAGCTTGGCATCGATTTTGAGCGTCCTGGCGAAGTAGAGCATGAGCGGCGTGCCGATGATTGCCAGGGTATCATTCATGAGCAGGGCGGAGAGAAGGCCCATGGCAAAGAGAATGAGAAGCAGAAGCTGGTTGAGGCTATGGGCCCGGCAGAAGAGCCGGTTAAAGAGATAGAGAAGATAGCCGCTCCTCTGCATAGATTCGCCGATCACGAACATTGCAGCCAGAAATATCATCACGTCCGGGTTTATCGCCTTCAGAGCGCTCTCAGGAGAGATCTGGCCGGTGAAGAGAACCACCAGTGCGCCAAAGAGCATAATTTGCCAGATGGCCAGGCGATTCTTGCCCATCTGCCTGACGGCGATCAGAACCAGAACCGCAGCCAGCGTCATGAGGGAGATATTGGCATAACCGGCATAACTCAGGGCTTTTAGCATCGCAAGGCTCTGGGACCTATGCAGATAGATTTATAGTTTTCTCATAGTTTCCTGAAGTGCGGAGTCCTGAAGTCCTCCACAGATATATTTTGGTGTCTAAAATTATAATATTTATTCCTGACCGACATCCTTATAGCATGCTACAATGTTACACGCTACCATACATCACATTATCGCCACAAAGAGCGCACGCAGATCCCGCGCTGGCTGGCGCAGCCGCTACATAAAAAAAGCATTGATTTGGAGGGAAACATGCTCGGCATTGATGATCCTTGGATTTGGGGCGTCTACCTTCTTTGCATTCTCAGCGCACTGTTGTGTCTGATTTACGGTGTGGTGAACTGGAACAAAGAAGGTGAACAGGAGGCTATTGAGGTAAAAGAGGAAGAAGCCTGGGAAGAGAGTGAGGAAGAGATGCAGCAAAAAGAGCTGGGAATGTGATCTTCTATGAATCTTCTTCTCCTTAATATCATAATTCTGGTTTACCTTCTTGCCACCCTCTATCTGGGCTACAGAGGCTGGAAATCAACCAAGGACTCAGAGGGCTACCTAGTGGCCGGCAGAAAGACCCACCCCTACATCATGGCCATGAGCTACGGTGCAACCTTCATCAGCACCTCGGCCATCGTCGGATTCGGCGGCAACGCCGGCCTATTCGGAATGGGCTTGTTATGGCTGACATTCCTGAACATCTTCGTGGGAATCTTCATCGCCTTCATACTCTATGGCAAGCGAACCCGCAAGATCGGCCACAATCTCAATGCCATGACCTTCCCGGAGCTTCTGGGAAAGAGGTTTGACAGCCGCTTCATCCAGTATTTCAGCGGCATTGTGATATTTCTGGGAATGCCCCTTTACGCATCGGTTGTTCTGATAGGAGCGGCCCGATTTATGGAGACCACTCTAGCCATTGATTTTGATGTGGCGCTTCTCGTTTACTCTGTGATAATCGCCGCATATGTGATCTGGGGTGGACTGCGCGGAGTCATGTACACCGATGCCATGCAGGGGACTATCATGTTCGTAGGCATGGTATTTCTGCTATTCATCACCTACTCCCACCTGGGCGGAATCGTTCCTGCCCATCAGGCTCTTACCGATATGGTGAACCTCGTTCCTGCCAAGCTTGCCGCCCAGGGTCACGCCGGCTGGACGGCAATGCCGGTCCTGGGGAGCACCTGGTGGTGGACGCTGGTCTCCACGATAGTGCTGGGCGTCGGAATTGGCGTTCTGGCGATGCCCCAGCTTGTGGTGCGGTTCATGACCGTCAAGTCCAACCGGGAGCTTAACCGGGGAGTCTTGATCGGCGGAATATTCATTCTCATGATGACGGGAGTCGCTTTCACTGTGGGCGCGCTATCAAATGTCTACTTTATGCAAAACCTGGGAAATATTTCTATGAATATTGCTGCGGGCAACGCAGACAGCATAATTCCCATTTACATAAACGACGCCACTCCGGAGTGGTTTGTCTACCTGTTCATGCTCACTCTTCTGGCGGCGGCGATGTCCACCTCAAGCTCTCAGTTCCATACCCAGGGAAGCGCCATCGGTAGAGATATTTATGAGACGCTGACCCACAAGAAGGGCGGAAAATCCATTCTGGTCACCAGGGTAGGGATAGTTGTGGCCATGATCATAGCCGTGACCTTGGGCTATATCCTTCCGGGGAACATCATTGCTCGCGGAACAGCCATCTTCTTTGGCCTGTGCGCAGCCGCCTTCCTGCCCATGTACACCAGCGCCCTCTACTGGAGGCGAGCGACAAAGGCGGGTGCCATAGCCGGGCTTATCACCGGAACTGCCGTGACCGTCTTCTGGTATCTTTTCATCCATAAGGCGGAAGCAGTGCCGCTGGGGATTTGCAAGACGCTCTTTGGCAGGGACTTTCTTGTGGCTTCGATGCCATGGCCGGTGGTGGATCCGATATTAGTAGCCCTGCCACTGGCGATACTGGCAACCGTTGCTGTGAGCCTTATGACAAAAGGTCCAAAAGACAAACATTTGGAGGAATGCTTCAGGGGTGTCAAATAAATAATAAGATCTCTTTTTATTATTGTCTTATTTTTGGCTTTGGCTTTTTCATCGATCGGGACAGAAAAGCTAAAAGCCTATGGCATAGTGCAGATCTTCTGGAGATGATGCTGGATGAAGCTTATCGCGGCGAATGCCGTTTTGATTATCCTCCTATTGGCCGTGGCTCCTGCTTTCGGGGAAATGACCGACTACCAGAAAGGAGTAGCCAATGGGCTGAGGATAGGACTGTTTATGGGCGAGTTTCATGGGAGAGGCCAGTACGTATTGGAGAGCGCCGGGCAGTTTAATACCTACCTGGAAAACTATAATCAATTCCTCTGGGATACCTTTGCCGATAATCAGACACTCATGAAGGAGTTCATGCTCTCGCCCATGGCCGCTGGGGTGAAATCCTCAAGCACAGGAGTATTGAGACCTGATGCCAGCGGAAGAATCCTTGGCTATCCTGCCGATTCCTACTACACCTGGATTGGGGCAGTTCCGGGAACAAAACCACAAAATCCAGGGGATGCGCTGCCCGGCGTATAGATGGCCCGCAGATAACCTCAGAGACGATTTATGCCGCTTGGTCTGCCTCTGCCGATTCCCCTGGATAGGAAAAACTGGATACTGGTCTTCACCCTAGCTCTGGCCGTCCTCCTTTCCTATTACATCTGGCCGCTTCTCGACGGCCTTGTTCTGGGGCTCGTCTTTGCCTATGTGGGCAGGCCGGTGAGAGATCTGTTCGGAAAAAACAGGCGCATCGGATCTCTGGCGGCCATTGTCTGCATCGTCGTTCCCCTCTCTGCCATCTTTGCTGCAGGCGTAATCGAGATGTCGAGCCAGATCCGCTGGCTGGAGAGCAATGAGGCAGTGATAGTCTCACTGATCTTTGAGCTTGTCTCCCGCGTTCACATTCCTCAGGCGATACTGGATGAGATCTCGCGTGGGATGGCAAATATGATGGGGATGGGCTTTCATATCCTGGCAAGCTTTCCGGTCTTCAGCCTGGGATCAACCATAACCTTGGGGATCATCAACTTCCTGATAGCATTTTGCGTCTGCTACTTCCTATTGCTCGATGGAGATCGTCTCGGCCAGGCGGTAAGAAATTTCTTTGAGCTGGACGAGGGCAGCTTTGAGATGCGCTGCCTGGGAAGAATCGATAGCATCCTTTGCGGAATTTACATGGGCAGCATCTACACTGCGATAGTTGGCGGCATTACATCGGTTGCCATCTTTTACGTCTTTGAGGTTCCCAGGCCCTTCGCCATGGCGAGCATTGTGTTTCTGGCAGGAATGGTGCCTTTTCTCACCTGGCTGATCTTCATTCCCACGGCTATCGGCAGGTATATCGAGATCGGTCCCCTGGACGCGGCTCTCTTCTTTTTGGCTGCCTCGATACTGGTTCATATCGCTGAGCTGGTCATTCGCCCTTACATCGTCTACACCCAGTCAAAGCTGCATCCACTTCTGGTTCTGCTTGCCTTCCTGGGCGGCGGGCTAGTAGCCGGAGTCTCGGGCTTCTTTCTCGCTCCGGCGATGATCGCTGTGGTCGCCGGGATCTTCAGGGTGATGACCGAGGATCGAGCGAGAAGGAACAGCGAGATTGCATGTTCATCGTGATATGGCAAATCCCACTTTTTCCTGACACTTCTTTGAATCTGCATCAGGAGCAATCCGTATATACCTTGCCAGTTCTTTCAATAAATTGATGGAAGATGATAGCCGTCTCTCCCTGATTGCAGAAATGATCAGCGATCATGTCGCTCTTGAGGGCCTCGACAGGTATCTCGCAGAGACCGGAGTGAAGAGCAGCGATTTTTTGCCGATAGAGCCCCATGAATTCAAGGGGGAGATCTTCGCGGTGGACGGCTCCAATGTCTCCATCTGCGGTTGGTCGACTGCCAGGGTTAATCTGATCCGGGCGGGCTATGCCGTCTACAGGGGAGCCGCATGGAGGCGCACGGTCATCACCTTTGATGATCTCCTGCTCGCCGACCCCATGCAGTGCAACAATCTCTTCGATCCCTACCTGCGGGAATTCTTCGGCCTGAAAGGGGTGAGCCTCAAGGAATCAGATCTGGACCGGCTCTCCAGCTACTATCGGGAGCTGCAGGAGTATGTAGCCATAAACGATGCCCTGGGGGCGGCGCAGCCGGGTGACATCATTCTCTACGACGGCAGCTTCGAGGTTTTTGAGCTGCTCAGAGGCGTTCTTGCCACCATCTTCGATCGAGCGGAGGAGAAAGGGGTAGCGCTCCTGGCGGTGGCCAAGTCCAGCTCCCTCTTCTGGGGCGAGGAGATCTCACTTCCATTTGTGCAGCATACGGCAATGGCAGCAAGCCAGCTCCTGCCGGGAGCAGCCTGGTATCTCAGCCTCAAGGACAAGAAGGTGGATGCAGGCCAGGGAAAGTGGAACGGCCAGACCTACATCGTGCGCTTCTGCGAGCAGTCTCTGCACGCCTTCCGGGTCGATGCTCCATCTTTCCTTCAGGGCGAGATGGCATCAGTCCTGGGAAAGCTGGCCGCCTACTCCTGCTCAGCCGAATGCCTGGGATATCCCCATGCCCTATTCCGGGCGCACCGGGATATCAGGATCACCGAGCAGGAGGGAGCGGCCAAGCGCCAGAAACTCATGGGAAAGCTTCTGGAAAATGGCATGACCCATGCAGATATCAGAATGCTCATGGGCGATTTCCATGATATCCTGGAGATGAGACCAGGATTTTGAAAAATGAACACGCGTTAAAACACGACGAAGTAAGACGAAATAAGCCGGAAAGAGAGGGTGAAAAGAAAATTGGCGCCAACGGATGAGGGCAGAGCAGCCGGGGGATCGGGCTTGCTCAAAAGGAAGGTATTCGAAAAGGGAGAGACGACATACAAGATCGTCTCCAGGAGCGTGACCGAATATCACTTCACCATACCCTTCAAACTCGATGATGATAATAGGGTAGAGGTAGGACAGATATTCTCCATCGAAGACGGAGGACTGACCTTTCTTGCCCGCGTTCTGAATATCGAGCACAGCTCCAACTATGACGGCCACTGGGACACCACCATAAAAGGCACTAATTTCTTTGATTCCGACCAGATCTTCAACCGGGTCATCGCTGAGCCACTCGGCTGCATCAATAAGAACCAGGAGTTCAAAAAGTCCAGGACTCTGCCCACCAAGTTCGCTCCGGTCGTGCGGGCGGAGACAGGGCAATTCAAGTTTCTCAGCCAGGTCATGGGAGACATAGAGATCGGCTACCTGAGAAACGGCTCCCGGCTGGTCGAAGAGATTCCCGTGGCCCTGCATAGCGAAGCAATGGACCATCACATGGGAGTCTTTGCCACGACCGGCATGGGCAAATCAAACTTCATGAAGGTCTTTGCCGCTTCATGCATGCGCCTTTCCGCACGGGGCGAGTCGAAGTTCGGCCTGCTCATCGTCGATCCCCACGGGGAATACCTGAAAGGCAAAAGTTCCAGCAAGGGCACTATCAAGGGCCTCACCCATCTTAAGAGATACCGGGAGGGCCTGGCCTGCTATTCGACAAGCAAGCAGAATGCCTCAGATCCGGGAGTGGAAGAGCTTGCCATTTCGGAACACGAGATCCTTCCTGAGGACATTGCCCTGCTCTACGAGTGGTCGCCGCCGCAAAGAGATGCCCTGGAAGCCATTTCCCGAGTCCTGGACAGGGAGAGCTGGCTGGAGGAGATCCAGAAGCCGGAGGGGATGGCTGCCATGCTCCAGGAGGGCTTCAGGGACAGCACAATCAATGTCCTGATACGAAGGATCAAGAACGAGCTGGGAAAGAATTCATACATCCGCAAGCGTTCGAGCCTTGCCAACATCCTTGCCAACCTGCAGAAAGGAAAGGTGGTGCTTGTGGATATACCGAGGATGAGCGACCGGTCCGAGCTCTTCTTGCTCTCCGTCATCTCTCGCTACATTCTGGATGAATACAAAAAGGACGAGCAAGAGGGCGATGAGGGCCGCAAGAGCTGCCTCATCACCATCGAGGAGGCACAGAGGGTCCTGGGGGCAGCAAGCAACACCTCCCGATTTGAGAGCATCGCCCGAGAAGGTCGCAAGTTCGGGGTGGGCCTGTGCGCCATCACTCAGCAGCCCAAGCTCATAGACAAGCAGCTTCTCTCTCAGTTCAACACTCTGGTGGTCATGGGACTGGGTGACAGAAACGACCGGATGCAGCTGGAGGAATCTGCCAAACAGGACCTCTCCTCCATGGATACCGAGATTCAGACCTTGGAGAAGGGCGAAGCAGTCATATCCTCCTTGAAGATACCTTTTCCAGTGCCCGCCAGGGTGCACCGCTACGAGGATTACCTGCGCCGCCTGGATGAGGAAGAAAGGGAAGAGAGCCTTGTTGCCAGAGGCGGCTTCAAGCCGTTCCTGGATTAAGATTGGGATGCCCTGGAAATGAAGATAATTCACCTCGCTGATTCGCACCTGGGATTTTCCAGCTACAGCCGCCTGGATGAGCACGGGAGAAATCGCATAGAAGAGATGGTGTATTCCGGATTTGAGCAGGCCATCGAGAAGATAGTAGAGCTGCGGCCAGATGCAGTCGTTCATGCCGGAGATGTCTTCCATCACGTCCGGCCCAAGATCAGGCCCCTGGTGGTATTCCAGAAGGGTCTGATTCGGCTCATGAAGGAGAACATCCCAATTATCATTATCAGCGGAAATCACGATGCTCCTAAAAGCTACTCACTTACCAGTCCTTTCCGTCTCTTTGACAATCTGCCTGGTGTACACATCGCCCTGCGCTACGGTTACGAGAAGGTTGAGGCAGGAGACCACTCTTTCCATTGCATTCCCTTCTGTCTGGAGCCCCGGGACTACCTGACCGAGTTTGAGAAGATCAAGCGTTCGGGAAGAGATGTGCTGGTCATGCACGGCCTGGTGGAGTCTCTGCGCAATAAGAAGATGAGAAGCGTTGGGGAGCATGAGCTTGCGGACAGCTTCCTAAAAAGCGATTTTGATTATATTGCTCTCGGCCACTATCATGGACAGGCACAGCTCTCCCAGAACGCCTGGTACAGCGGCTCTCTGGAGTATTTCAACTTCGGCGAGGCCCAGGATGAAAAAGGAATGCTTCTCGTCGACCTGGAGAGCGGAAGAGCGAAGAATATACCCGTCAGGCCCAGGTACATGATCGACCATCCGGCGATAGATTGCAGCGGGATGCGATCTGAGGAGATAGCCCAGCAGCTGCAGGAGCTATGCCCGGAGGACGAGATCAAGGACGAGATGGTGAGAATCACCCTCAAAAACGTAAACCGGGCTGCCTACCGGAGCATAGACCAGACCAGGCTCAATAAGCTCGGGGCCTCTGCCCTCTTCTTTAAGATCCGCACCGAGTTTGCGGACGCTGAGGAGCACTTCGAGAGGCCAGTAGACCGGCGGGCGCTGCACGAAGAGTTTTCCGGCTATCTGAGAGAGGAATCATCAAGAGAGAAAATTCCGGCAAGGATCAGGGATGATGTGGTGGCCTACGGATCTGAGATTATGAAGAAGGCCGTTCAGGCCCGGCATAAAGAGGAATTGGATGCATCTTGACAAGCTTGTCGTGAAAAACTTCAAAAAAATCCGCCATGCAGAGGTGGATTTCTTTGACGGGCTTACAGGCATAGTGGGAAGCAACGGAGCCGGAAAGAGCACAATAGTGGAGGCCATCGCCTGGGCTCTTTACGGAAACCGAGCTTCAGCCATCAAGAGGGACTTCATCCGCAATGCCCGTGCAGGGGAATCCGATTCTGTAGAGGCCCGCCTGACTCTCTCTCTGGGCAGGCAAGAGATGGTCATCTACAGGGCCATGAAGGGAAAGAGCTTGCTGGCAGAGGCTTTCCTCATGCTGGACGGGCGGAGGATTGCTTCCGGAAGCAAAGAGGTGGACGGACGGCTGGAGGAGATCCTCAAGATCAGCTATCAGGACTTTATGAAGACCTTCTATGCCCGGCAGAAGGACCTGGACAATTTGCTCAAAGAGGGCGGCATGGGCAAGAGGGAGTATCTTCTCAAGCTTCTGGGCCTGGAGGACATCAAGGAGAACGCCATACTGCAGATCAAAACGGATCTGAAGTCTCTGGAGGAGAAGAAGAGCTGGCTTGCCGGAGCGCTGGCAGAGATGGGTGACGTTGAGGCCCGGCTGAAAGAAGCCTCCGGGCAGATCTTTGCCGGAGAAGAGGAGCTGCAAGAGGCCAAGCGGATCCGAGAGGACTGTCAGAGGACGGCAGAAGGAAAGCGGCAAGAGCTGGAGGCCATGGACGAGAAGATGCGCCGTCATGGCCTTCTCGCCGAGCAGGCGAAAGGCCTGGAGGCAACTGACAGGAAGCTAGAAGAGACGACAAAAGCAGAAGAGCTGCGCATCTGCGAGATCGATGTCTGCAAGAAGAGGCTGTCGGAACTGCAGAGCTGGCTGGACAGGCTGGCAGTGATCAGAAACCGCCTCGATATTTTGCTGCCCAGGAGAGCGGCCTACGAAGAGGCTGCCCGGCGCGTCGCCGCCCAGGAAGCCGGAATTCAAGGCGAAAAGAAGGCCCTGGCTGAGAGCCGGAGGACTCTTCAGGAGCTGGAGAGAGGGGCAAAGATGCTGGAGGATCTGCTGCCCAAGGAGAAGGAGCATTCCGAGCTTTTAATCAGGCTCTGTGCTCTGGAGTCTCTCCGGGATAGGCACAGCGAGATGCAATCCAGGCAGAAGGAAGATGCCGTCCGGATGCAAGCAATCGCAGCAAACCTCGCCCGGATGAAAAAAATGGTCGGCGACCTGCACGCTGCCCAGGCGAGGCTTAAGGAGATAGAGAGCTGCCCTGAGGAGGAAAAGAGATACAGAAGCCGTCAGCAAGAACTTGTGAAAGAGAGGGAGAAAGCAAAGGAGCTGGACGGGCTTCTGGCACGGAGGACGGCTCTGGCGGATAGGCTGGACAGGCTGAAGGCAGAAGCGGCAAAAGCGCGCGCTGAGAATGAGAGTCTGCAGGGTATCGAGGAGCGGGAAGCAGGGCTGCGCCGCCAGGATAAGGATCTGGATCAGCTCGTCAGCGATCTTAACAGCGGCCTGGCGGAATTGAGGGGCGGCTACAGGGTGCAGGAGCTTGCCCAGGAGGAAGCGGAACGATCCCTGAAGAAGGTCATGATCCTGGGAGCGGAAGGGGTCTGCCCTACATGCGAGAGGCCGCTGGAGGGCCAAAGAGATCTGCTCATCAAGAAGTACGGGGACTGTTCCGCCCTTGCCAGGGCTGAGAAGGAAAAGCTTGCCGCCGGCATTGCCGTTCAGACGGAGAAGATCGAGGGAGCGACCAGGTCGAGGAGCAATTTGAAGGCCGCTTTTGAGCAGCTGAATGACCAGAAGAGCCGCCGCTCTGCCCTGCAGGCGGAACTGAGAGGCCTGGCTATGCAGATCTATGATTTGCAGTCAGAAATCAAAGATCTTACCGGCAGGATCGATGGGCTGGGGTCGGTCAGCTTTGATGGAGAAGAGCTCGCTCAGGTGGAGGCGGCCCTGTTGGTCCTCGGTCCTCTGGTGATGGAGCATGCCGCCCTATCCAGGAGGCTGGAGGATCTGCCAGGGCTGCAAAGCGAGATTGCCGGGCAGGAGAAGGAAAAGGCTGCCATTGCAAAGCGGCAGGAGCAGCTCAGGGTGGAGATTGAGGCTCTGGGATATGCCGAATCGGATTATCAGCTGGCCAAAAAGCAGATGGCCGCCCTCAAGCCGCTGCACGAGGGATTCCTTTCTCTCTCCGAAAGGGTGGCACAGATTCCGGCCATTGAAGAGCGGATAAAAGGGCATGAGCAGGAGATCGCGGGCCTTGATCAGGCTTTGCAGTCCCTGCTGCTATCACAGAAAGATCTTGGCTATAATCCGCAGGAATACGAATCCCTCTCTCGAGAAAAGAAGGAGCTGGCTGCGGCTGAGACGGAAGCAGAAAAGATTCGCCTCACCATGGCCGGTGAGAGCCGCGTCCATGAGCGGCTGGCTGCTGCGAGAGACGCCCGGGAAAGGCTCAGCCTGGATCTGATGGAGTGCAGAAAGAGCCTAGCCGCTCTGGCCTACAGCCCGGAGGAACATGGAAAAATAAAAGCCATGCTAGCGGGCGCAGAGGCGCAGCTGGAAGCGGCCCGCAAGGCCCTCTCCGACCAGCAGGTGCGGATGGGCGTGCTCCTGGCCGCCCGGGATAGGCTCATTGCAGAAGGGCAGAGGAAAGCGGATCTGGAAAAGAAAGCCACAGATGCCGGCCGCAGTCTGGAGGTGGTGGAGGTGACCAGAAGCCTGGTCAACAGCTTCATGGACCAAGTCCTGATCCGGGTTAAGAACGACATCGCTCGGTCCGCGGGAGAGATCCTGGATGCCGTCTCAGGCAAGTACAGCCTGATCAAGATCGATGATGACTTCAATATCCAGGTCGAGGACGGAGGAGAGTGGTATCCGATCTCTCGGTACTCGGGCGGGGAGATCGACATGATCGCCGTGTCCGTGCGGGTGGCAATCAGCGAGTACCTGATGCGATTCGGCCCGGATGGAGAGAGCTACTCCTTCCTAATCCTGGACGAGGTCTTCGGGAGCCAAGACCAGGAGCATAGGGAGAAGATGATTCAGATGCTGAGAAGCCTTGAGGAGCGCTTTCCCCAGATAATCGCCATCAGCCACATCAGCGATGTGCAGGGGCAGTTCGACAGCACCCTCCTGGTGGCTGAGGATGAGCAGGGAAACAGCCGGGTAGAGGCGATTTAGATGGCTCTACTCTACGCGTCTCAATGATGCATAATAATATAGATGATTATCCCAAATCCCTACAAATCTTGGACAATGCATCTTGCCTTTGATGAGCAGATAAATAATTTAAATATGCTACAAATCGTTGAAGATAACCAAAAGTAATTTATTCAAGTAGGACGGTCCTGGAATAGGATTCCTGCAAAGAACTATCGGAAGAGATTGATCGAATGAGGATATGGTTCTCAAGGGCAAGAGAAGGGATTTCATGGGAACTGAAAAAGTGAAGGTTACTGCTATGCTTATGCCAAGCGGCAGGTCATTCCAGATAGGGATACCTATTGACTGGCCGGTCGAGAAATTCATAGGTGAGTTTAAGAGAAAGATGGGTAAAGGAGATACGCCAATGGTTGCAACTCTTAAGAGAACTAATAAGGAATTAAATCCCAGTTCAACCGTTAAATTAGAAGGCATAACTGATGGCGATACAATAATTCTTCGAGAGCATGTGGTGGGCGGCTAAGGAGTGGTTTTTATGGACGGCCGCCAGGAGAGACTGAGGAATGACTACCAGGAGATGATAAAGCTCAGAGACAAGTCATCAGGCATGTTTGAATTCAAGGTGGACAAGTCATATCGCCATTATGAAGCCGTGCTTCATGGAATACATACCTTTATTGTCAATAAGGATGGCGGTTTTAAATTAGTGGATGACCACGTTTTTACCATAGATCTTCCTGCTGAGTATCCTATGGCAGAACCAAAATTCAAATTCGCCAATCCCCTGTATCATCCAAACTGGTACGGCGATGGCAGGGTCTGCCTGGGAATCCTCAGTAGCGCCTGGGACCCGGCAACCAAGCTAAATGATTTGGTCGAAGATACAATTAAAATGATGACATTCGAGATAGTCAATCCCAATAGTCCGGCAAATGGCGAAGCATGCAGATGGTATAATGAAAAGAAGGACTTTATTAAGGCAACTGTCTCAAAAGAGCAATTTGAGAATCCGTCGGGGGATACGCTGGAGATAACAGAATTTGAATCCAGTTCGGCGGAAGAAGGCAGTCTCGATATCACCGAGATGTAGAGGTCATGTGATAATGTTGGTGTAGAATATGAGAGATCGAGAAGATATTCAGGATAGACCCGAATCCGAGTTGGATATTGAAGAGGTCGATAACAGCTCTGCACCGAAACGGCTCAGATCCAGGCCCAGAGAGTTGAAAGAGCTTGATCGAGAGGAGGGATCTGAATGCCCACCTCCCAAACCGAATTCTGAGAGGATAGTACCATCGAGAGGCATGAACCGCAATGGAGCAAAGGAAGATAAAATCCTTCAGGTTACTGCACTAATCCTCATGGGAATTTTGCTGCTGTCCAATTTGCTATTAATTCATCAGATTAATTCCATGAGCAATAGACAAATAAATATAGAGAACAATGTATCTTACTTGATAAATAAAAGCGAGGACGTCCTTGATAATCTTGGTAACTTAACGGAAAAAATGTCCAAATCTAGTAATGACAGTTCCGTCAAAAATGGACTTGACACTAACCAAACCAGCCAAACGCATCCTCAAATAATATCAATGCCATTCAAAAAAGATATTACATAAATAAGATCAGCAATGAGAGAGACACAAAGAGGTCATCATTGGTCTTTTTGCCTAATGAGATGAGCAAGATTCATGGAAAACGCAAAAAGATAATTTGCTGATTAGCTCTAGAGGAGAATTGCTGATATGTATTTAAAAGAATTGTATATCAATGAGAATGCCTGGATGGACATAAATAAGCACGCGATAGAGGGCGATTCCATTGAAATAGGCGGATTTCTTATGGGTTTTAAATGCATCCTTGATGATCATCCCATCGTATGGATAACAAAATCTGTAAGAGGAAACTGCAGATCTTCCGCAGCTCAAGTCATTATAGAAACATCAACGTATGATAATGTTCTCACTGAGATGGAGTCCAATGGGCTCTCGGTAGTCGGATGGTACCATACTCATCCGGGTATTGGTATATTTCTTTCTGGAACCGACAAAAATACTATGTTTCGGCACTTCAATAATCCATCCAGCATTGCTCTTGTCCTAGATCCAAAAAGGAATACATGGGGCTTCTTTGGCTGGGATGAAGAGAAAAGACGTTTGAAACATCTGAGTGCCCATTTATTTTGTGGAGATAATTGCGAGGAATATCTCCAAGAAAGCTAAAGCATGAGGTTTATTCGTGGAAGAATTCTTTGACCTTGATGAAGAAGCACGCAAGCTGAGCGATGACAGATATGAGCGTCAGAAGAGGATATCTTGGTGGAATCAAAAAATTCTAGAGAAATCCCATGTCCTTGTGGTTGGAGCAGGGACGCTCGGCAATGAGGTTTGCAAGAATCTGGCCCTTCTGGGGATTGGAAACATAACAATAATCGACAATGATACCATCGAAGAAGTCAATCTCAGTCGGTCCATTCTAATGAGACAGCAGGATAAGGGAAAAAATAAGGCTAAAGTGATTGCCACCCACATGAATGAGATCAACTCTAATTTGTCAATCAACCCGATAGATTGCGATATCATCTATGAGTTTGGAAGCGGAAACTACAGAGACTTCGATCTAGTACTCATGACAGTAGATAACTTAGAGGCGAGGCTTTGGATAAATAGGTACTGTTATATGTGGAGCAAGCCTTTGATTGATGGCGGCCTGAACGCCCTAACCTGTACTATGCAGGTAATAGAGCCACCGCTTTCTCCCTGTTATGAGTGCAGCTTTACTGGAGACCACTATAGAAGTATCCGGAAAAAATATAGCTGTGATGGCTTAAAAAGAAATGCCCCTGAGGGGAAAATTGCCATGGTCATAACCAGTGCAGCCATTTGTGCAGGATTAATGACTCAAGAGGCAGTAAAGATTCTTCATAAATTTCCAAGCAGCTTATCCGGAAAGAGGATAACCATCGATGGAGAGACCAATGAGTTCAATATTGTCGATTTGAATCGGAGGGAAAGCTGTCTTGGCCATCAGACCAATCTCAAAGACGTCCTATATTTGCCTTACACAAGCCAGACATATCTTTTCGATTTAAAAATGATGGTTATGGACCGCCTTAATTGTGATGACGTGGAGATAGAGCATGACAAGAGCATATTGTATAAATTAGTATGCCCAAAATGCGGAATAGAGAAAGATTATCTGGAGATAGCTGCGAAAGTTAAAGAAGACGAGGTAATCTGCCGCCAATGTGGCAGTTCATTGCTCCCGGAGATCTCGGGAATCCTGAAGAGAGATGGTTGCATCCTGGCCGATCACGGAATTCCTGAGAACCATGTATTACGAGTCTATCTTGGTGACGGCAATCTCAAGTACCTGGCACAGGAGCCAAATCGCCATGAGACTTTATAAAGTTTGGAGGATGTTGAAATATCATTTTGCACCTTTGATAATCTGAAAAGGCATCTATGTTCATAATATGGCTCTGTGCTATCGTTGGTCTTTCTCTGCTGATTCTTGTAGCCCATCAGTTTTCATTAGGCAACATTGTAGATGGGTCTCAAGCTGCATCCAGCATATCACTCCTTGTCTTCTCACTGTTGGCTTGGAGCCATACAAGCAGAACAGATCAGACCGCTAGTACTAGCGATAGAAATGTCTTCCATTCTGTATCCCAAAATGAAGCATCTCAAAGCTCACCGCGAAGTGAAGTGCCATCATCAGGTGATACCATGACCTTCCAGCCTATAGCGACCCCGAATATGGCTTCAGCAGAAGGATATGAAAATGGAATGATTAAAATTGGTCCAAATGATGCAATTCCTGAAGAGGTATCTTGCGCTATTTGCGGAAAAAATATATTGCAGACACGGAATGAGTTCGGTGGTGTCCTGGTCTGTCCCCATTCCGACTGTGGTCGATGGTATCATAGGAACCACTTCTATGATACTGCAAATGGCAAATGTAGTTCGCCACAATGCAGGAGGAGATCGTAGCATGAGTCATTTCGAAGCCATTTCGAAACGGCATAGAGGTTGCTATGAATAAATACATCAAAGGACTGATAGCAGTAAATCTGTTCATATTATTAGTAAGCTGCATCTATGGAGACTTTGGCTTATTTGCACTAATGCTATTGATCCAGTCTTTCGTTATAGCCTGTGCTAAAATCTTAAGCCAAGAATTTGATGCTGATGATCAGTTGACTATTGAACCTATTGATGATGAGAATTTCCATCCTAGTCCCGAATCCATTAATTCATCTCAAGAGATGGAAGTAACCCCAATTCAGACGACAACGCCGAGTCTGGGGACAGCCATAAAGGTTAATTCAAGGGGATTTAATATTATTGGCCCATATGATGCGATTCCGGATGAGGTTTGCTGTTCTGTTTGCGGCAAGAACATATCTCAGACAAGATACGAATTTGGTGGGGTTCTGATCTGTTCTCGTCAAGATTGCGGCTATTGGTACCATAAGAATCACTTCTATGATACAGCCAAAGGGAAATGCATTTCACCTAAGTGCAGGGAACGATAGTAGCATAAGTCTACAAATCATAAACGCGCCAATGGTTTAATAATAGGGCAAAATGCGAGGCAATCTTCGGAGAAATGATTATGAATAAATCTGTGATAAACATCGCAGGGATAATCCTGTTGGCCTGGGCGGCATATGCTTTTTTCGGCCAGCAGTCACCCATTTGCATCAGTCTCAATCCAGATATTATCCCAGATAATTCAAAACCTGGCGACAGCATAAAGTGGATAGCCAGTGCTCAGGATCCTAATGGCGATGCTCTTGTCTATAAATTCTCCGTGAGCGATAGCCAAGGTCGATGGTTAGATGGTTCCTCCTGGATTTCCGGCAACACCTGGGTTTGGAATACTAATTCTGATAATATTGGATTATTCATCATGAAGGTCGATGTAAGGGATCGATATCATGAGGGATCAGACGGCTCTGATGCATCCATTTCTTCCGACTACACCATAAGGAACAATCCGCCTACAGTCGAAATTACCATTAGTCCCGAGGGCACTCAAGATGCAGGCAATCCTGTTAATATAGAGGCTTCAGCCTGGGACAGAGAGGGTGATGTCATGACTTATGAGTTCCAACACATGGGACCATCCTCAACTAATTGGGATACACTGGAGAAATCTGGTTCATATGAATTTGAATGGTCGCCCGATCAGAATGATATAGGGCAGAACTACATAAGAGTCATCGTCAGTGATAGCTTCAATCCTGAAGGTACAACGAGCTCCGAAGCTTCAATTGAGATAACTGATCCAGAGCCGTCGATAAAATCACTCCACTCGGATCTTAATAGCCCGCAGATTGAGGGAGCCACCATAACCTGGACCGCCAAGGCAGAGGACAAATTTGATAATACTATTTATTACAAGTTCTTCCTCACCGGCCCATCTACTGGAGGGCAAATGGCGGCGATGACGGATTGGACGAGTGACAATACCTGGACATGGGCTACATCTGGTGCAGATATCGGTGAAAATCAGATAAAGGTCTGGATCAGAGATGGAAATCATGCAGGTTTTGATAGCTTCGACGATGCGGATTCGGCTTACTTTGTCATAGAGGCCGCTCAGGCACCGGTCTATGATAATGCCGTGCCGAATGTGGCAATATGATATGACCTGCGGTGAAGAAAATGGCTCACTCAGCAAAAGAGAACGATGATCTCGATGATCTCACAATATACGAGGAGCTGGATGAAGGTCCTAGCAAGCTTGAGATATCTCTTGACAAATCAATAGATGATGATCTGTGGATCTGCGAGGAGCCTGCTGCAAATCTTCTGGAGATATGCCCGGATGATGAATTGGAGATTTATAAGAATAATGACTGGAAACACAGATTTGGTTTCAATCCGGGTTTCTCCTTAGAGCTACCCCATGGAAAGATGACTATGAGAGGTGGCTTTTCCAAGGGGGTAGTAATACTTAAAAATGCAGATGCCTGCGCATCTATATCATGGATAAGAGACCCAGGCATCGAGCCTCGAATTCTTATGGCGGATCTGGTTGGAAAAACCTGCAATCGTTTTGACCCGCAAGCAGCCTTCAGCCAAATCATGGCAGGAGAAAATCCCGCAGTAATCGCAGATGTTCACTTCAGGGAGAATTATCCATTCGCAGGAGCGAAATTTGCTGCATGGATCTCAAAGCGATCAGATCGCATCTTCATAGCCTCAGTTAAATATCCTAGAGACGGCTATCACCGAATCAGCAGAATCTTCCAATCCATGATTAATGGTTTTAGCGATACGGCAATCATTTCGCAACTCGCTCCCAGGTCATCTCTGATGGACTGCTGGGCAGCAAGTCTCAGGGATCTTCTCTGCAGCTATGCATACGCTAATTCAGGAAGTCCGATTCGCAAGGAAGTTCGAATAGGGATTAGGATTTCGTCCAGGGGAGATGCCCAGGATTTTAATGAACATGGTGTGGAGTTGTCATCATTTGTATCAAGCGAACTGCTCAATAGGGCGTCATTAGTCGAGAGTATTTTGCATGATAAGGGTTATCATGTCAAGATAATGCAACAAAGTGGAAATATTTGGCCATTAGTTTGCGATCCTTCTGGGAATTGGCAGTCTGTATCCCTGAATCCAGCAGAACCATGGAGAATGATAGGGGCTCTGGTCAATGGCCAAGGCAATTTTGATAAATGGTACGTTGGTGTGTGCTATGACGAATATGCATCTCTGGCAGTGGATAACGATGTTGATATATCTGCGATCGAAACGGGTGTGAAGAGGTTATGCGAGCCGTCGCAGATCCTGCATCTTTTGCCACCGAGAAATGGAAATGCTCAGTGGATTCAAGATCTGGATGGGCTTTTGCGCCGGTATAGCTATAGAAACAGGTACTACCAGAGACGCATTTTCTCCTGTGCGAACACATCACAGATCCTTTGGGCGTTCTTAACAGATAATGGTTATGATTCTCGCCTAATGTGCAGCTTCGACGACCATCCCATGCCCCGCCATATGTGGGTCATGACAAGACCCGTGAATGAAAATGACTTTGTAGCTATTGAAGCCACGATATCAAATTGGAGAGGAGAACTATTATCTTTGGGTGGCGTGGCCTTTGAGGAGAAATACTATACCGGCATTATGTACAATTCAAGCATGCATTATTCAATTCTTTATCCGGAACAGGGGATGCATCTTAATCCGAAAGACGGTATAACACATATCGCAAAGAGAATCATGATCCAATAGCAGATTTGTCGCGCAGAATCGGATGGAAAAACCCAATTCACGATCATTGAATTACGAGCCCATATTTCGCAGTAAATCAATCCCAGATTTAATGGCTTGAATTGAAATTGATCTAATGAGGATTGTGTTGGACAGCCCAGCACTTCTTGATAATAGATTATATTAAATTTAAATGCAACAATTATAGATAATAATATATAATAATATATTCAAGTATAATAAATAGTGATTGCATGGATCTTCTTTGAACTCAAAATGCGCATAATGCAGCATTGAACGATATCGATTCTAAAAAAAAACGATTGCGGGAAAATTGACAAAATCTACTTATACATGGATCAGAAACGCCTATTAAATTCAATTCAAATGAATGCTTGCTGAGATATCAATAATGTTGAGGTTATAATGAGCGACCCAGGAATTGATGATACACCATCTGAAGTGGATAATAGAGACAGCGCTTTTAAAGAAAGAACTCCTGGAAGAACATTGAAATCGATCCTAGAACTGGAAGACGAATTGAGACGAAAGGAGCAGAAGATAGCTGCCTTAGAAAGTCTGATTCGTGAGCGAGATGAGAAAATTGAAACATTGAGAGAGGATTTTCATAATTTTAATAAAGAACATTTTGTTTTTATAAACAAGTCCAATAAAAATAATCTACTAAATAAGGTTCAGAATCAAAAAACGCTTCAGCGGCTGAGGAAAGTGAGAGATCAAGAAAGAATTAAGAATAGATGTAATAATTATATAAGTATATTCATAATTTTTATTGGATTATCGATAGCAACCCCGTCATTATATGTAGCATTTATGCAATCTTCTAAAATTGTATATTTAAGTTTAATTTTTGCGTCAATCGGTTTATTATGGAACGTTCTCCCAATTCCTCCAAAACAGGATTTATGGGATATCCTGAAGATATATATGTTTAAGCAAATTAGAAAAGATGAGATCGGGATAATCATTATGTACGGTGTTGATACAGGAGTTCTGAAGGATGGAACGTCTCAGAAATCGGAATATATTGAAATAATTGTACGTGTTTAGCTGGCTAGCTTTGCCGTTAACATTTGGAGGCTATCCAGT
>DAONES010000005.1:0-32636 GCA_035403205.1 Methanothrix sp.
ATAGCCCAGGCCGCAGGATGGATCTCGCGCCGCCCGGAGACATCCGCCTCTGCTCAAGGGCGGCAAAGGAGCTTCTCTCAGAGCTGTTTATTCAGAATTATGGCTCTGCGGATTTCCTGGATGGCAGGATAATCCTGCTCAATAAGATTGCCGGATTGGATCGTCGCGATCAGGTGATCCTCGAAGGTCGCCACATCGCGACTCTCTGGTTTGATGTTGCCTCCGGCTGCCACAAGCTGGATTTAGAGAATGCGGGCGCGGGCCTGCTTTGCAGTCGGGCAAAGAGGGGCATGGTTGTCTGTGACGACTCGATATTAAAGGGCCACATAAAAGGCAAATGGCTCTCTGAGGAGAGAATCATCAGCGGGCCGTCCGTCCGGGAGGAAGGCCAGAACCTCGTTTTGAAGATAGGCAAATTCTCGGGAGTTGGAGTGGCTCGCAAAAGAGAAGACGGCCGGATCTCCATTCGGATCAAGGATGTCACGAAGAGCAGCTTTATCCTGAGCGAAAAAAAGGCATCTCTGGAAGATGTGCTATCCGGAAATGAAGAGGCACTGAGGGATCTGGAAAAGAGGGCTATAAACGAGATCAGGAAATATCTTTCCAAGAACCGTCTTCCCGTAAACGTCTCCTTCAGCGGGGGAAAAGACAGCCTGGCCTGCCTTTGCCTTGCCGGGAAGGTCCTCTCCCGACCGGAGGTCCTCTTCATAAACACCGGTCTTGAATTTCCCGAGACCGTGCAATATGTGCATGAGCTTTGCGCCGCCCAGAAGGCAAGGCTGGAAGAGATCAAAGCGGAGAGCGACTTTTTTGAGCAGGTGAAGATCTTTGGCCCGCCTGCCAAAGATTTTCGCTGGTGCTGTAAGACGAATAAACTGGGACCGATGACTGCATTTCTCAAAGAGCGCTATCCGGGCGGCTGCGTGACAATCGAAGGGCGGCGCATCTACGAGTCATTCAACCGTTCCACAATCCGGGCGGTAGAAAGAAATCCGTATGTTCCCACTCAAACCACTCTAGCTCCCATCAGAGACTGGCGTGCTCTGGAGGTCATGCTCTACATTCGGTGGAACGGACTATATCCCAATCCCCTTTACGAGGAAGACCTGGAGCGCATAGGATGCTGGCTCTGCCCGGCAGCGCTGCAATCCGAATTTTCCGGCCTGAAAGCGACTCATCCCGAGCTTCACGGCCGATGGATGGGTTTTTTGGGCAAATGGGCTGAGAAGAATAAACTCGATAAGAGATATGTTGATTGGGGTTTCTGGCGCTGGAAGAGGCATCCGCCTAAGATGCTCGATGTCGCCCAGGAGCACAAGCTCTCCCTTTTAGCAGGCGAAGGCGAAAAGAAGGAGATCGCATTGCACGTGGCGCGGGGGAGGTCACCCTGCGGCCTGGAATACTCTATTGAAGCGAGCCTATCCGCGCCCCAGAATCATCCTTTCTCTCTCGTGGCCTCTGCGCTCAATATCCTGGGAGAGGTGAAGTACGCTGAGGAGCTGGGTGCGGCGGTGATTAAGACGGATAAAGGACGGATCACCGTCTTTGCTAATGGGCAGATCATGATCATTGCCGGCAAAGAGGAGGCGGAGCAGCTGCTCAAAGAGGTCTGCGAGACGATCCTGCGCGCCCAGATGTGCACGAGATGCAAAATATGCGAGAGAAATTGCAGCCGGGGGGCGATCTCAGTAGCAGAGACGATGATAATTGATGCAAAGCTTTGCAGCCACTGCAAAAAGTGTGCCCGAGGCTGCATCGCCGCCGATGAGGCTGCGAAGATCTATTCCCGGCTGATCGAGGCTTGCTGATCGAGGATTAAAAGCTGAACTGCAAACATTAATACTTGTATTGCAAACAAAACTGGTTCTCGATTATCCCAAAAATCCTTAATATTCAAAGCATCTACTATCTTTCATTTTGCGCATGACGAAACGATCGCAGACGTGTAAAATGCTCGATAAATACAGCCCCCGAAACGCAGGCCAAAGGGCCTGCGCTTCTGGAACTGCTCCTCCCTCCTGTGATGTAGTTGTTGTTGGGTTATAATCGTTTATCCCGAGGCCATAGCATTATGGCTTCGCATCCAGGCGCAGGTGTAGCTGCACCCGTCCGAACCCTTCCTTCATCTTTCAATGATATAAAGCTTCTTCTCGGTTTTCTTCTTTTCCCCGGAAATGCTGTCAATCCGGCGTCCTCCCGCCAGCCGGTAAGCCTCCAAGCCTCACGGAAACCCGAATCTTGCGCGAAAAAGCCTGCAACGAAGCGAGACGAATCGCTAAAAGAGACCTCGCTAATTGCTGAATCAATAGACAAAAAAATTTCAAGGAGGTTCGGCTGAACTAATTTATGCGCGGAATGCTGTTAACCGCCTCCGGATTGGATAGAGCCGATACGTCTCCCGTCTCCTTGCCCAGGGCCTTGGCCTTGATAACCCGGCGCATGATCTTGCCGGACCTGGTCTTGGGGACATCCTTGACGAAGTAGACTTTGTCTGGGTAGGCGACCGGTCCCAGAACCTTGCGCACGTGAGTGGAGATCTCCTTCTTCAGGGACTCTTCCTCTGCCACTCCTTCCTTGAGGATGATGAAGGCCACGATCTTCTCGCCCTTGACCTCATCCGGCTCACCGATAACTGCAGCCTCTGCGACCTTTGGATGGGATACGGCAGCGGACTCAACCTCTGCGTTGGAGATCCTGTGTCCGGCAACCTTCAGCACATCATCGATTCTGCCCTGGATCCACCAGTAGCCGTCCTTGTCACGGGTGGCCTTGTCTCCAGCCAGATATGTGCCTGGCTTGACCTGCCAGTACATGTCCCAGTACTCCTTCTTGTACCGAACTTCATCTCTAAAGAAGGCACGGAGCATGGACGGCCAGGGAGCCGTCTGGACGATATTTCCGCCAAAGCCCAGTGGCACTGAGTTGGCATCCTCATCGTAAATATCGGTGTTCATGCCGGGCAGCGGGAAGCATACGGAACCGGGCTTCTCGGGGGTCATGGCCAGAGGAGCAACTACGTGGCATCCGGTCTCAGTCTGCCACCAGGTATCCATAATTGGTGCCTGGTCTGAGCCGATGTTCTTTCTGAACCAGATGTAGGCTTCCGGATTCAGGGGCTCGCCCACAGATGCCAGTATCCTGATGGTGGACAGATCGTATTTCTTGACAAATTCCTCGCCGCTCTTCATGAACATCCTGACTGCAGTGGGTGCGCTGTAGAATACAGATACGCCGTACTGCTCAATGATGGACCACCAGCGTCCAAGATCCGGGAAGTCCGGAGAGCCTTCGTAGAGAATGCTGGATGCGCCCAGGATAAGCGGGCCGTAGATCACGTAGCTGTGGCCTGTGATCCAGCCGGCATCGGCTGTGCACCAGTAAACATCATCATCGTGAACATCCAGAACCCAGGAGGTTGTCTGGGCTGCTCCTACTGCATATCCTCCGTGAGCGTGCTCGATACCCTTGGGCTTGCCTGTTGTCCCGGAGGTGTAGAGAATGAACAGCCTGTCCTCTGGATCAAGCGGCAGGGTCTCGCACTTGGCGGACTGTCCGGCTACGAACTCATCATAATAAACATCGCGTCCGGCGGTCATGGGAACTGTTACACCGGTTCTCCTTACCACTACTACCTTCTTGACGGATGGTGCGTTCTTCAATGCCTCATCCACATTGGGCTTGAGCGGCAGGGGCTTTCCGCGTCTGTAGAAGCCATCAGCGGTGACGACGACCTTGGCCTCGGCATCGTTAACCCTGCTTGCGAGACCTCCGGAGGAAAATCCAGAGAACACGAGGGTATGAATGGCTCCGATCTTGGCGCAGGCCAGCATGGTGATGGGCTGCTCTGGAATCATGGGAAGGTAGGTGACAACTCGGTCTCCCTTCACGACGCCCATGCCCTTCAGGGCGTTGGCCAGCTTGTTGACCTCTCTGTAGAGCTGATAGTATGTGATGGCCTTGGTATCGCCCAGAGGCTCGCCAACGAAGTAGTAAGCTACCTTGTTCCGCTTTGCGGACTTGGCATGTCGGTCCACTGCATTGTAGGCCACGTTGACCTTGCCGTCTGTAAACCACTTGTAGTGGGGCTTTTCCGAGTCATCGAGAATCTTGGTGTAGGGCTTGAACCAATCGACGTAGGTCTTTGCCATCTCATCCCAGAAGTCAATGTAATTGGCAGAACACCACTTGCGCATTTCTGCTTCGGTCTTGAAACCCTTCTTTACCATCCAGCGGTAAGAATTGGAGTGCTCAACGATCCATTGCGGCGTATTGAAAATCCTGGTCTCTTCCTGGAGAACAGCCGTCTTTGCAGTATCGGATGTCATAACATATCATATCATATTATGGTATATCAAGATTTCGCCTCATATTTCATGATAATTATTGATTGGCCGCGAACACTTTATTAATGAATATAATCATATTTCACCGCGCATGAAACAATTATCTGTGCTTGTAGACGATGATGTTTTGGAGGCAATTGAGAATCGTATCCTGGCATCCGGTCGCAGCAAGAGCGATGTCGTCAGGGATCTTTTGGTCATTGGCCTGAAAAAACCGCCTTCTTCAGCATACAAAGATCTTGTGATGGATGCCATTGCAGAGCATGAAAAAAAATTTCATTCCAACGAGGCTGACAAGAAGCCCAGTGACTGAAAACTCCTCTGTTTTCATCGCCAGAATAGCACGGAACAGGCAAAGTGCGTGAATAGGCAAAAATACCGATAAAAAATTATAATTAAAACGCAAAGAAACAGGCCTGCCTCTCTGGGCGGCGAATCCTGCCGCCGGAGACGTGGCCTGCGCTCTTGCGTCTATTCCGCATTATTTATTGATGCATTGCTGCTGCATTACTGCTGCATTACTGCCACATTACTTCTTCTGAAGCCAGGGCATCATGGAGCGCAGATCTGCACCAACCTGCTCGATGAGATGCTCAGATTCCTGCTTCTCTAGAGACTTCTTCACCGGCAGTCCGGCCTGGCTCTCCAGGATCCACTCGCGGGCAAACTGACCTGTCTGAATGTCGTTGAGAATCTCCTTCATAGCTTCGCGGGACTCTTCATTGATTATCATGTTTCCGCGGGTCAGGCCGCCGTACTCTGCGGTGTTGGAGACATTGTTCCACATGCGCATGAATCCGCCCTCGTAGATCAGGTCCACAATCAGCTTCAGCTCATGGCAGGCCTCGAAGTAGGCGATCTCCGGCTGGTAGCCGGCATCAACAAGCGTCTCGAAGGCAGCCTTGATCATCTCGGTAACTCCGCCGCACAGGTCCACCTGCTCGCCGAACAGATCGGTCTCAGTCTCCTCGGTAAAGGTGGTCTCGATGACACCCGCCCTTGTGCCGCCAATGCCCTTGGCATAGGCCAGGGCTCTCTTCAGGGCCGCGCCGCTTGCATCCTGCTCAACAGCCACGAGGCAGGGAACGCCTTTGCCCTCCTGGTAGGTACGGCGGACCAGGTCGCCCGGACCCTTGGGGGCCACCATGACCACATCGACGTTCTCTGGCGGGACGATCTGGAAGTAGCGAATGTTAAAGCCATGGGAAAATCCCAGAGTCTTGCCTTCCTCAAGGTATGGAGCGATCTGCTCCCGGTAGATCTTGCCCTGGTACTCGTCCGGCAGAAGGATCTGAATATAGTCCGCCTTCTTGGCAGCATCGGAGACGGACATGGCCTTCACACCGTCCTCTTCAGCCCTCTTCCAGGCCCGGGAGCCGGGAATGTCGGCAGCTATGACATCCAGCCCGGAGTCCTTGAGGTTCTCACCCTGGGCATGGCCCTGGTTTCCCCATCCCACTATGGCGATGGTTTTGTCCTTCAGCACCCTCAAATCTGCATCTTTTTCATGGTATATCTTCACCAAGTTTCATTCCTCCATTTCTCTATTCTAAAAGTGATAATAATCGCGAAAATAATGGGCTGAAGATCTGCGCGGCGCTCCTCACCGGCCGCAGCCTTCAGTCCGCTTCAGCCTGATTGAGGCCGAATTTATGCCTTGATTACTCTCGCTCCCCTCACCATTGAAACTTTGCCGGTGCGAGCTATCTCTTTTATGCCGAACTGACGGAGAAGTTGAACAATGGCATCGATCTTCTCCTCGTCTCCGGTGACTTCGATGATCATGGATCGGTGCGAGACATCGATGATCTTGGCCCGGAAGATATTCACAATCTGCATGATCTCGCTGCGGCTTTCTTTGTCCGCGTTTACCTTGATCACCGCCAACTCTCTCTCTACCGATTCGCCTGCATCAAGCTCGCTGACGCGGATGACATTGATGAGCTTGGAGAGCTGTTTGATGACCTGCTCTAAGATGTCTCTGTCGCCGTTCACGGTTATGGTCATCCGCGAGTAATCCGGGTTGTCAGTGGCCCCAACTGAGAGGCTGTCGATGTTAAAGGACCTGCGGCTGAACAGGCCGGCGATGCGCGTCAGCACTCCGGATTTGTTCTCCACTATCACGGCAATGGTGTGCTTCATCTAGAACCCCTCCTGGCCAAGGATATCCTTTCTGCCCTGAGCATAGATCTTCTCCAAATGGCAGTACTGGTCAGTATCACACCACTCCAGCTCCAGTATTTCGCTGAGGGTAGCTCCTGCCGGAACCATCGGCGAGACCTTCTCTGCGGGACTCACGATAAAGTCCATTATTACCGGCCTATCCACAGCCATTGCGGCGCGAATAACAGGCTCAACCTCAGAGGGCTTGGTGGCTCTCAGGCCCACAGCCCCGTAGGCTTCCGCCAGCTTCACAAAATCAGGGCTTGTCCTGCCCAGAATGGTAGCCGAGTACCTCTTTTCAAAGAATAGCTCCTGCCACTGCCGGACCATTCCCAGGCAGCCGTTGTTGAGCACCGCCACCTTCACAGGAATCTCATTTACGACCGCAGTCGCCAGCTCCTGGCTGTTCATTAGGAAGCTTCCATCCCCTGCCACATCGATGACATCGCACTCCTGCCGACCGATCTTGGCCCCGATGGCGGCGGGAAATCCGTATCCCATTGTCCCCAGTCCCCCGGATGATATGAACTTCTGGGGGTCTTTATGGACAAAGAACTGCGCTGCCCACATCTGGTTCTGACCGACCTCCGTGGTGATGATGGCATCGGGCGCGATCTCGCAGAGCTTCTCAATTACGTACTGCGGCTTGATGATATTCATATCTGGAATGTAGCGCAGAGGATAGTCCTTCTTCCAGCCGTCCGTCTTCTCATTCCAGTCGCTGCGCCCTTTGGCTTTGACCTCTTTCAGCAGTCCTTGCAAGGCATTTTTCGCGTCCCCGACCACAGGGATATCCACCCTCACATTCTTGCTCACCTCAGCCGGATCGACATCGATATGAACTATCTTGGCCCGGGGAGCAAAGCTTGCTATCTTGCCGGTCACCCGATCATCAAACCGGGCGCCGATCGCCAAAATGAGGTCCGATTCCTGAATGGCGTAGTTGGCATACTTTGTGCCGTGCATTCCGAGCATGCCCAGGGAGAGGGGGTGATCCTCGGGAAAACAGCCCACTCCCATCAGAGTAGTGGTAACCGGAGCATTGATCTTGACTGCCAGATCAAACAGCTCGCTCTCTGCGCGGGCATACTTCACTCCGCCGCCCACATAGATCACCGGCCTTTCCGATTCCATCAACGCTTTGGCTGCTTTCTTGATCTGCATCTCATGCGCCTTAAAGGATGGGCGGTACCCGGACAGCTCAACCTCAGGCCAGGTGAACTCCACCTCATCTACAGTCACATCTCTGGGCAGATCGATCAGCACGGGACCAGGCCTGCCGGTCCGGGCTATGAAGAAAGCCTCCCGGAAGACGCGGGTGATGTCTTTCGCGCTTCGCAGCAGGTAATTATGCTTGGTAATGGGCAGAGTGATACCGGTGATGTCCGCTTCCTGAAAAGCGTCCTTGCCGATAAGCCAGGTGTTCACCTGGCCGGTAATGGCTACCATCGGCACTGAGTCCATGTAGGCATTGGCAATGCCGGTGACCAGATTGGTAGCGCCGGGCCCGGAGGTGGCGATGCACACTCCCACCTTTCCCGTGGCTCTGGCATATCCGTCCGCCATATGCGCCGCTCCCTGCTCATGGCGCACCAGAATATGGCGAATATCAGACTGGTAGATGGCGTCGTAAAGAGGCAGCAATACCCCGCCGGGAAGCCCGAATACTACATCTACTCCCTCCCTCTTCAAGCTCTCCAGTACTGCCTGAGCACCCGTCATCTTTTGAGACATTTAGCTTTGTCCTCCTCATCCAGTCGCATCAGCCGGTTGATGCCGTTAAGCACCGCCTCGACCGATGCCATGATTATATCAGTTCCAGCTCCGCGAGCTGTTACCTTTCTGTCTGCCATTGCCATCGTCACCCATACTTCAACAAGTGCATTCGTTCCGCCTGTTATGGCGTCTACATGATACTCATCCAGTCGCACATCCGCCACATCTGACATTGCTCTCCTTATGGCATTTATGGCCGCATCCACCGGCCCGACTCCGACCCCTGCTTCCAGCTTGTCGGTTCCGTTAAGCTGTATCTTCACGGAAGCGGTGGGCGTTACTGTATTGCCTGCCACCACTGTCAGCTCTTGCAGTTTTACCTTCGGCTCCATCTGAATGGAGAGAACCGTATCGGCTATGGACTGCAAATCAGCATCAGAGACACGCTTGCCTTTATCGCCCAGCTCCTTTACCCTGGCTACGATGCTGGCCAGCTGCATCTCAGAGACCTTGAGGCCGAACTCGCGCAAAGCCAGCTCTACCGAGGCCCTGCCGGCATGCTTGCCAAGCACTATGCGCCTCTTTCTGCCCACGGTCTCCGGCTGCATCGGCTCGTAGGTCCTGGTATCGGCCAGCAGGCCGTGCACATGAATGCCTGCTTCATGCGTAAAAGCATTCTCGCCGACAATTGACTTGTTGGGAGCCGTAGGAAGGCCGGTCAGTCGCGAGACGGTCCTGGATAGCTGGTAGATGTCCTGACATTTTATCCCGGTATTGATCTTGTAGAGGGATTCCAGAGCCATGACCACCTCTTCCAGGCTGGCGTTGCCCGCTCTCTCGCCGATGCCGTTCACGGTCACATGCGCCTGGGATGCTCCCGCGAGAAGCGCTGCTACCGTATTGGCAGTAGCCATGCCAAAGTCATTATGGCAATGGATGCTGATCGGCGCATCCAGTTTAGAGAGCCGGGAAAATATCTCGCGAGTCGTCTCAGGAACCAGCACCCCTACGGTATCGCAGAAGGCCAGCCTGTCCGCTCCCGCCTCTATTCCTGCCAGGTAGAAGCCAGTCAAGAAATCCTGATCGGCGCGGCTGGCATCCTCCCCGGAGAGCTCTACAATCAGGCCGTGATCCTTGGCGTATTCGGTCACCTCTACCGCCTTATTTATTGCCGATTTTCTGTCGGATTTCATCTTTACCGCTATGTGAAGATCCGATACGGGCACCACAAGATGGACAGAGTCCACATCGCAAGCCAGCGCTGTGTCAATATCCGCAGTCATAGCTCGAACATAGCTACAGATCTCAGCCTTGAGCCCAAAACCAGCAATTTTCTTTATCGAGAGGCGTTCACCTTCTGAGGTCATGGCCGAGCCCGCTTCGATCACATCCACACCCAGAGAATCGAGCCCCTGGGCAACGGCGAGCTTCTCATCTGTGCCAAGTGATACGCCTGGCGTCTGTTCACCATCACGTAGGGTTGTATCTAGAAAATGTATCTTACCAAATAAATCGATCCCACGCATTCATGCTCAATCACCCTTCGGCCATCCAGGCCGTTCTAACACCGAGATCTTTAATGATTGATAAAGCTGTCGAAAGAATGGAGCGGCAAGTGGAGTAGTGAATGGCGTGAAGAATGGAGTGGCAATGAAGTGGCGAATGGAGGAGATGAGAACATTTCGTTGAATGACGTTTGAAGGGCAAGCTTTAAACCGTTGAAATTAGAATGTCTCTCGGAATGGTGGAGGTTTAGGATAGATGAAGTGCAAATCATTGTCTCTTTCGATAGCTTTGCTGCTATGCCTGATGATGATGCCCATCCTGATCAGCAATACAGCATTCGCAGGAGTGGGATGCGGCAGCAATTGGATGGGGGATACATCTGGAGATACTGACTTTTATGTGAGCAAGAACCAAAATCAAGCTGCCACTGGTACGTCATCGAATGGACAGGCCGCCCCGTCCAAGCCTACTGTGGCCCTTGGGCAGACAGCCAATGTAAACAGGAATGCGACAATACAGAGCATAAGTCCGGACAAGACGGGTCCTGGGGTCCCTGGATCGGTCATTGTCTGGACGGCAGCAGCATCCAATCCCAATAACGAAAAGATGCTCTACAGGTTCCTCCTCCTGGGACCGGCTACAAGTGGTGTTGCCAAGGACGAAACCGGCTGGATCGAAGGGAATTCCTGGACCTGGACGACAACAGAAGCCGATGCAGGAGAGAATCAGATTGAAGTGCAGGTGACTCGCGCCGGGTCTGCGGGTCTTGAGGACCGCAGGACGCAGAGTTATATAATAGGCACCGCGAATGCTAATGCAGTGACAGTTGCACCATCATCAGCAGTCTCCACCGCCACGTCAGGAATCGTATCGAGCACTGATACCAGCACTACCGGTACAGTCAGTTCTGCCTCGACCGAAACTGGCAGTACTACCGGTACTACCAGTACTGTCAGCACTGCCAGTACCACCACAGCCATTGCAGAAGACGGCCATCCGGAATCAAAAACCGGTTCACCCATTTCAGACCGGCCCAGAGTCGCGCCTGATGAGATAAGGATCGAAGTACCGACAACAAGCGGTCCCAATATGCAGATGCCAGATACGAAGCCCATACCTCTGAATACACCCAGTTCAGGCCAGGGAATAATGGATCCGGCAGCTGCATCTGCTCAGCAGACGGCGGCTGCTCCAGAGGAGCCAAAGTACATGGAAGTGGAGGGCAAGTGGACGATAAAGCTGCAAGACAATGGCATGACATTAAACCCCCTCACAATCATCCAGACCGATGGAAGCGTCATGGGAATGGGGACCCTTAATGAAAAGAGCAATAAGATTCAGGTCAGCGCCAAAGGGTCTGTTTCCGAAAACAGCATGGACCTGGATGTCTGGACGGTAGTCTCCGAGTTTGGAAACAAGATCGATGAGCGCATAACTCTCGATCTGGTCAAGGTCGATAGGACGATATCCGGTAGCTACGAGATGTATTCGGGCGAAGATCTGATAAGCCAGGGCAATGCGACCGCCACCAGATTTGCGTCTTGAATGATTCCAATAAAGGAGGACTAAAATTGAGGATACAGTCAATTGTATGCATGATACTGATCCTGGCATTGATCGCCATTCCGGCCTACGCAGGCTGCGGAAAATGGGTAATTCGAGATAATACCGATTTTCTGAAAGATCCCATCTTTGATGAGGCATTGGAGTCCTCCACCGGAAGCAGTGCCACAGTAAATCCCGACGGCTCGCCGAGAGTGAATAGCAGCACAGAAGAGAAAAACGAGAAAAAGACAAACGGTAACGATAACCTAGTCGTCGAAAAAAAGGCGCCTTCTGTTGACCTGGCAGGAAAGTGGAAGGTCTCAATGCAAAACAGGTCAATCGATTTGATATTGATACAGAACGGCGACAGGCTGCAGGGTTACGGCACACTTATTGAGAAAGCCTCTGATACTCCTGCCACTGCCACGGGCTCCATATCCGATGAGGGCATAAGCCTGGATGTAAAGCTTGTCCAGCAGAAGAAGGATTACAAGCTTGACATGGCTCTAGTCAAAGACAGGCTGCAGGGAAGCTACGAGCTGTATGAGATGGAGGCGCTTGAGGAGAACGGCAACGCCACGGCCAGGCGAGCCTGATTCCTCATCTATCTATGATATGGCTGGCCGTGCATTATCCTATAGCTTCGATAGATCTGCTCCATTAGAATTATCCTCATCATCTGATGGGGAAAGGTCATCATCGAAAAGGAGAGACAAAGATCGGCCCTCTGCAAAGCTTCCTCTGCCAGGCCCAGCGGGCCGCCGATCACAAAGGCAACTTCATTTCTTCCTTCCAAAACAGTTCTTTGCATCCATGCTGCCAGTCCTGGCGAATCCAGGGCTTTTCCCTTTCTATCCAGGGCGATCACCGGTCCGGCGTGCTGCTTGAGCTTATCGAGAATGGCCAGTGCCTCTTCTTGCATGGCCTTCTTCTCCTCAGCAGGCGTTGCCCCTTCTCTTATGCGAGACTCTGAAACCTCAATTACCTCCAGGCGGGCATAGGGACGGAGGCGGCGGGCAAAATCAGAAGCAGCATCCTGCCAGTACCTCTCCCGGAGCCTGCCAACGGCAATGATGCGAATTATCAGCTTTTTGCCTCCACATGCTTGAGGTAAAGCTCTCCGGTGGGCGAAACCTTCCAGCCGCCCTCCTCCTGATCGATGACCAGGGCGCGCTGTAGCATCTGCAGGTGATACAGAGCCCTGGAGGCCGGAAGGTCAAGCCTCACTGCGATCTGGTCCGCCTCCTTCATGCCACCTGCAATTAGGCGGAGCATCTCTCTGCGCAGCGGGTGCTGGAGGACCTCCAGGGCGTAGCGATGGCCGTCAGCTCCCTCCCACCACCGGGTTTCAATATTGTTATCGGAAGGCATGATTATCAGATCTATCGGCTATGACAAATGAGAATTGGGCATAGAATATATATAAAATAAGAGCAGCAAACTCAATCGGTCTTTCCTTCCTGAATCTCGCATGTTCCGCTCTCTATCCCGCAGACCCGGCAGACCTCCCGCTCCTCGTCCAGATGGCGGGTGGCCGTTGCCAGGACGCTTGCAGAAGCCAGGTTTCCGGCCAGAAAAATGGCAGCAGCAATCTGGTCGTCAGGAATTCCCAGATTGGAGGCAATGCGGATATGCAGCTTGAGGCAATGGCTGCATCTCATGGCTGCCGACACGGCAACAGAGATCAGCTCAATCGTCCTGGCATCCAAAGAAGAGCTTCTTTGGATGGCGTTATTGTGCAGGATCTTGGTGATGAGGATCTCGGGGCTATCCTGCATGAACTGAAAAACGTAGGGGATCTCGCCATAGGCGCCCTCAACAGATTTCAGAATGTCCTCGGCTGCTTTCTCCTTTCCCTTGACCAATATGGCGTCCAGCTCATCCTCAAAGCTCATGATCTCTTTTCATCCCCTGGGGCCTTTCTAGAAGACAAATCCGGTCTCAGAAGCGGGAAGTATTCTTACAAGTATATAGTCTTTCATTCGCGAGGGCCTGATGGTGGCAATCTCCCCCAGCTTCACTCCCTCATCGAAGGTCACGCTCTTTACTGCATCCTTGTAAGCATCATAGGGCAGCTTAACTCGCACGCCATTCAAATTGAGTGCTATGGGAAGTGGCGAATAGGAGAACTCGATATCCGGCACCTGCTCACGCACGGCATCCATGACCCGAGGCGGCGATGTGGTGAGCGGGTCCTTGGATATGGCAGCCCTCGTCTTATCCAGAGCCCTGCCGACTGCGTCGACGATCCTGTCCAGGGACCCAATCTCCGTGGCCTTTCTGGCCCGGTGAGCCACACGCCCGACTGATGATACGTACTCGAAGGCGTAAGGCAGGTCTATGGACTCGACCTCCGGGCCTCCTGTAACCACAACTGGAACGCTGATGCTTCGGTAGAGGCTCTCTTTCTTAATGATGCATTCCCTGAAATTGCCGAAGATGAACACCGCGGCATCATGCTCATTAATCAGAGCGGTTTCGTACTCATTGATCTGAGCAATCTCGCGACCGACTCCTCTGGCCAAACCGAGCATGTTGGTCTTTGAGCCATGCCTGCGCAGGTACTCGGCTATATCGCAGGCCGTATGGGGCAAATGGTGAATGGCCAGGGTCGGCGTTACCACAGCTACTTCAGTTCCGGCCAGCGGCGCCCGGACCAATTCGCCCCTCAGCTCCTTGGCGAGAGACTGCAATACCGCCAGATCCTCTGAGGGAACCAATATCAGAAGGATGATCTCTGTCTGCGTCACATTCTTTTGCAGAATGTAGCCACCCAGATCCTCTACAAGCTCCACAACCAGATCGTGCTTGTACAATCCTCCCGTGAACATCACTGGCTCAAGCATTTTCCATCTCCCGGATCTTTGCCTCGATCTCAGATACTATTTCCGCAGTTAAACTCTCTTCCGCGGCTATAAAGAGAAAGCTGTCTTTAGTCATGATGTTGCGCCGATTGCGAAATCCCTCCGGCGCTATTCTCACCAGGGCGTCGGTCAGGTCTTGAAGGAACTCGGCCTCGAGGTCTGCAACCACCAGCTCGGATGGCGATGTATCCGAGGCTATGATCACAATATCCCTGGCCGGCTGCTCCACCCTCTCTCGCCCATAGTGCTCCCACAGCGCCCGGAGCAGATCGGCCATATGCTCTTCATCGTTGATCTTGATCTGATAGCCGCCAGTAACCCGGAGAACATCACCCACATTTTTGACCGTCAGCGGAGGAATTCCGGATCGAAGAAGCCCGCATACCGCAAAGTAGGGCTTTTTTATGTCCACATAAACATAAAGCCTGCCTATGGACCGGATGAGACCGAGGTCCTGCAAAATGTCCATGATGAGTTCGCGATATTTTCTGGTCGCAAACTCCTCCTCGCCGTTGACGGCGATCTTGAAGACCTCCATTGGGTCCATCTTATTCCTCCAGCAATCCCGAAACGAGCAGCGCGGCGCCAATTGCCCCTATGTACTGGGCGTGCTTGGGAACTCTTACCGTGACGTGGAGAAGCTCTTCCATGGCTTTGGGCAGCCCTTCGATGAGAGAGGTTCCGCCGACCATGATCACCGGCTCTTTAACCTCCACCTCCTGAAGCTGCTGCTCATAGACCTGCTCAGCCACTGAATGGCAGGCAGCCATAGCCACGTCTTCCGGCTTGCAGCCCAGGGCCAGGCTATTGACTAGGCTCTGCGTGCCGAAGACTATGCAGTAGCTGTTCATGGCCACATTCCTGTAGTCTCCTTTGAGCGCCAGTTTGCCAAGCTCAGTGATATCGACGCCCAGCCTCTTTGCAGTCAGCTCCAGAAACCTTCCTGAGGCTCCAGCGCATATTCCGCCCATGGTAAATCCGCCGGGAATTCCGTCCTGAACTGATATGGCTTTATTGTCCATTCCGCCGATATCAATAACTGTGGCAGGACCCTTCTGGGCATCGGCCAGGAACACAGCTCCCTTGGAGTTGACGGTGATCTCCTCCTGGATCAGCTTGGCGTTGATGTGCTTTCCAACCAAAAAGCGCCCATAGCCGGTGACGCCAATGGCTGCAATATCCTCTTTGGCAACGCCAGCCGTCTTAATGGCGGCGTCCAGTGCATCCTCTGCGCTCTTCAACACCTCGTTGGTTGGCACCCAGCCTGTGCCTATCACCTCATTGTCCCGCATAACCACCGACTTGGTTGTCGTGGAGCCGGAATCAATTCCCGCAGTCAAGCCCTTTTGCTTCTCTCTGGCCAGAAGACCCCGGAACTTGACCGTTGTAACCAGGGCTTCCATCCTGGTAAGAAGCGTCTCCGCAGTCGTCCTCTCAGTAAAAGAGTAGCTGAGGACTGGAATCTTGGAATGCTCATGAATATACTTTCTGATCTCCGATCGGATGATGGCCGCTTCAGCACACCGGAAACAGGTCATGACAATTACGGCATCGGCGAGATCCGGATTCTGCACAATGCGAACCGCCCGAGCCATTGCCAGGTTGAGATCTCCCGAGGACACGGAAACGCCAAAGGTGTTCTCCACATTGAGGATATCATCGAGGGACACCTCCGGGTAGACGATCTTTGCGCCTACCGTTTGCGCAGCCCGTTCGATCTCCTGCTGAATGCCGCTGTACTCCGAGCCGCAGGATAACTGAGCGATGCGGATCATTTGAGGGCCTCCAGGAATGTTTTGATCTTCTGAACAAATGCCCTGGCTTCAGGATCATTTGTGGGATAGGATAGGTCGAGCACGGGAATTCCTTTTGTCCTGATTAGCAGCCTCACCAGCTCATTGGTTCGGGAGCAGCCTGCGCAGCCGGTCAGCCATCCCGGATCTTCTACGATGATCGCAGCCTCGGCCTCTTCTATTATCGGTCCTATGAGAGACATTCGGCCTCGCACTCCGGATGGAACATCCACAGCCGCGTAGCGTAGCCCCTTCTTGGGCTCTTCGGGTGTGACATTCAAAGGCGGCGAGTCGATCTCATTTGCCGTGACGAGCTTACGGACAGCTTCAGGAACCACAAGCGCCTTGTGGCCCATCCTGTCCACGAGGTCGGAGAGTATCATGCTGGTGGGAGGATAAACTATAACTTTAGCCATTGATTTACCTCAGGATAAATCCTCTTTTATTATCTCTTCCAGCCTCTTGATGGCAAGAGGTTTCTTCTTTTCCGGAATTTCCGAAACCCCGCCCTCAGAGGCCAGTGCCCTGGAGATCATAGGGAGCATCTTGGATTCGGACTCAATCATATAAAAGCCAGGCCTCGCTCCGCCCCCTCTGCGACCCCGACAGCGTCTGGGATCACCAGGCGGAAACCCCCGGTCTTTGAAGAATATGCCTGCAGGGTCAAGAGCCCGGATCTCTTTTATGAGAGCATTTATCACATCCTCTTCGCCGTTTATGACGACCCCAAAGCAGGTCTCCTTGACGGTGACATCGTACTTGGAACCATAAATTTTCATGGCGATATCTGAAGGAAGGACATTAGATTCAGGGGATGTAATCACATATTTGGTGACGGGCATCATCTCACCTCCTTGATGTAGATCGTCTCCCCTTCAGAGACATCTTTCAGCTTCTCGGGTTCAAGCACCCGCCCAATGACGTTTGTCGCCTCGAACTTCTCGCCGGACGGGCCATATCGCTTGTCTTGCACGAGCTTCACTCCAACCAGGCCGATCTTCTTGGAGATCTGGTTTGAAACGGCGATCGAGCCTGCTGGAACCGGACCGGTGGGCTTGTTTTCCGGCAGAAGCTCTTTCAGGTTGACAGCTTCAATCTCCGGCTTGAAGAGCAGGGTGTTCTCATAGACAAAATAGACAGGCAATGGGCCTACGGGCCGCTCTTTGAGGCCAGTCACATGGCGGAAGTAGTCCAGAGTCTTGGGAGCCAGATCATCATAGAGCTGAACCGCTACCAATCGAGATGCAGGCATGGAAAGGATGCGCACCTTTTGGGCCTTCAGGATGGACATCGTCTCTGCCGGCTCCTGCTTTACCACCACCGCGTCATCGCCCTCGTGCCCTTCTATCTCGACCTCGATATTTCGCTCCTTCATCTCTTTCAGAGCATCTTTGAGGCTGCTGCCCATGAGCATGATTCGTTTGGGCGATACGCTGACTGTTATCAACTGGCCCGGGCCAGCTAGCTTGATCATATCCATTCCAGAAGTGATCCTTGCCACCGCGGAGTGGCCGGGATTGGATGTCCGGTCCTGCTTGTAGATGAAAACCCTGCCCAGACCCCGTCCGCTCGTTCTTACCGTAACGACTCCTTCCAGACGGGGCTCGCGATGCTCGAAAGCTATGGGGACTGTCAGCAGCTGGTTGGATGAAACATACGAGCTGGATACCGAGTCTACCTTGAAGGTGCCACCCCTGGTCAGGGCAAGGAAGAATTCAGCTCCTACAGGTGCGTCCCCGATCAATTCTGCTTTAACCTCGGTGAAGATCTCCATACCCTCTTCGAGGGGCAAATTCTGATCTGTCGTGGCCTCTTTTGAGGTTATATCCTGCCATTCCACAATTGGCTGTATTTCCAATATCTTATCGCCTGATTGCATTCGATCGAGGGTGTTCTTTCCGCCTACTATATGGCCGATCACGCCGCCGCTCTTTGGTGTGCCGTAGGCAGCCGTGTGCCTTCTCCTTATGAAAATGATCTGAGTATTCTCCCTCTCAAACCCGGCTGCGCCCAGAGCTACCTCCCATCGGCTGTACTCATGGGCATCACGTTCAAAAGAGATTGTTGAGGCAAAAGGCCCAAAAGCCACGCCATCAGGTGAGGCCCATCTGACTGTGGACTTTGATATCGCTTCTATGTTCTCGTGCCAGATCCTCTGCAGGTCATTATCGATCAGCTCGATTCTCAGTTTGCCCTTGGTAGTATTGAGCCAGTAAGAATTGGTCTGCTGGCTCTTCTCGCCGCGGCCTTTGACAATTCCTATTATCGCCCCATTCGCAGGATGGGCGCAGGCTTTGCCCAGGGCATCGGCAAGTCGCGCCCCAGGCATTAACTCGATCTCTCTGCCATCAACGAAGACTCTCAAATTAACTCCCCAGCATCTCCTTCTCTTCCTCTTCCGTGATCTTGGCTAAGACATCGCTGGGAAGACCGGTGAAGATCGCCTGGCCGTCGCGCATAAGCATGGCCCGGTCGCAGACATTTCTCACGAAATCCATGTCATGGCTTACAATGACGAAGGTCTCTCCCAGCTCCTGGCGAGCATTAAGGATAGACTTTGTTACCTCGATCTTGGTAATAGCATCCATAGTGCCCGTGGGCTCATCCAGGATGACTATTCTCGGCTCTTTTATTAATACCTGCGCCATGGCCACACGATGCCGCTCTCCCTCTGAGAGCTCATCCGGCATCTTGGACAGCACTGCTTCTGCCTGCTCCTCTGAGAATCCCACCGTCTCCAGAGTGTGAATGGCCTTTCTCTCCGCGAGCTCGAAGGGAAGGGAGAGACCGATGGCTTCAGTCAGGTTCTCGATAACGCTTCGGGATGGATAGAGGGTATACTCCTGATGGAGAATGCCGATATATTTGGTGGCCCGGCCGCGACCGTTCGATCCGAGGACCGCCATGTCCACCCATTCGTCTCCAACCCGCACGTAGATGCTGCCGTCGGTGGGAGTGATTATTCCGCTTACCATCTTGGAGAGAGTGGTCTTGCCGCCACCGGACACGCCAACCAGGCCGAATATTTCGCCTTCCTTGACATCCAGGCTGACCCTATCCACCGCTTTCACCACGCCCCGGTCTATACTGATATACCTCTTGGACAGGTTGTTGGCTTTGATTATCGGCGCGCCCATTTCCACGTCCTCTCTCTTGCCGAGAGTTCCGGCCATAGATAGGAACATGGCTGCGATATCCTTGGGTTTTCCTTCTGCTTTGATCTCTCCGCCGTCCAGCAGAATAGCTCTATCGGTCAGCTCGACCATCACATCTTCCCAGTGGCTGGTGATGATCAGAGTCATATTGAAGTCCTGAACAGCCCGCTTGATTGACTCGTGAACGACCTTTGCCGTTCCGGGATCGAGCGTTCCCGTGGGCTCGTCGGCCAGAAGGATCATCGGCGATTTGGCCAGCTGTCGGGCTAAAACCACGCGCTGTTTCTCGCCGCCGGACAGCTCCCTTGCCACATGCATGAGCCTGTGAGAGAGGTTTACCTCGTCCAGAAGGTCGGCAGCGCGGTGAACGCTCATCGACTCGCCCCGCTCCTCTACGGCTCGCATGACATTCGTTATCACGCGCTCATCGCCATAGAGAGCAAAGGTCCTCTGCAGCATAATGGCGATCCGGTTTACAATATCACGCCTGAGAGGATCGTTAATATCCAAAGTCACAAAATCAGCATCGAATGGCTTAAGAACTCCGCCGCATCTGCATTTTTCTCCGGCATGGCCAGGCAATTCTACGTGGCGGCATTTCTCGCATCTGGCCACATGGAATATCACGCTTCCGCTCATGCCGGGAAATGACTCCACGCCACGCAAGACATGCATCAGAACACTCTTGCCGCAGCCGCTTCGGCCCAAGATTCCCACCGATTCGCCCTCACCTATAACCAGATTTATATTGTGGAGAGCTACAACATCACCAAATCGAACTGTCAGATCCCGTATCTCGATAAAAGGTGCCAAATATATCATGCCCCATGATTCTCACTGTAGTGCAAGGTTGATCTGCTAGCAATCCTGGCATGATGCTACTTAAGTTTATCCGAAGCTTAGAATGTGGCCATCCGATAACGATTGTTAAAGCTTTCTCATTAAAAAGATCAAGGCGGTTTCACTTTGTCATGAATCTTCTTACAAAATTTTTTAGTAAAATAGCTCAAAGCGAGCATAGATTTTAAAATCGATGCCAGATATAACAGAAAGAACTGAAGGTATTATCTATGGAAACCCTGCAAGCAATAAAGACTCGCCGGAGCATAAGAAGGTTTTTGGACAAGCCGGTCGCGCGAGAGACGGCCAGAGATCTGCTGGAGGCTGCCATGTTTGCGCCTTCTGCCGGAAACGAGCAGCCCTGGCAGTTCGTAGTGCTGGATGAACGCAAGCTTCTCGATGAGGTGCCCCGGCTCTGCGCCACAGCATCCATGTGCCGGCAGGCACCCATGGCGATATTGATCTGCGGCGACTCCTCTCTGGAGAAGTATCCCAACTTCTGGGTGCAGGACTGCTCAGCGGCAACGGAAAATATCCTTCTGGCCGCCCATGATCGAGGACTGGGAGCCGTCTGGGTTGGAATCTATCCCTTGAAGGACCGCGTAGAGGCCTTTCGAAAGTTTCTGGGCCTGCCAGAGGAGATAACTCCGGTCTGCCTGGTGGCACTTGGCTATCCAAATGAATCTCCGGCAGCGCCCATGAGATACAGAGAAGATAGGGTGCATTTCAACGGATGGTAGAATTGAATTTAGAAGCTCCCTATTTTTTCAGGCATAAGGCGCAAAGGCAATTGCTGCTGCAATCGCGATAGGTCCGAAAAGGGCAATGGGGGAAGGCCGATTGCTCATTGCAGACTCCATCTGTCGATATAAGCCTGCACATCGAATTTTCTCTTTGCCCCACTGTAGCTCATATACCTTACCTTGCCGAAGATCGCTCTCTCCTTCCAGGCTCGATCATGCAGACCGCCGATAGACCAGGCAATTGCTGCGTATCCATTGGGATCTCTGCCGTCCAGCTCGTAGCGATCGTTCAGGTAAATGGCCGCCGCCTGGGCTTCTTCAGGTGAGGCCGTCCACTCTAGAATCTTTTTCGCCCAATACATTCTCATGTAGCCATGCATCTTTCCCATTTGAAGCATCTCCTGCTGGGCAGCATTCCACAGATCATCATGGGTGCGAGCATTCTCCAGCTCTGAAAGAGCATAGAGGTATTCTCTTTTGTCGCCCCTGTGCTCATCAAGGCTCCGTATCGCCCAGAAGGCAAAGCCCTGCACATCATCGTAATGCTGATTATAGTAGCAGTAATTGTCTGACAGCTCCCTTCGCACTATAAGCTCCTCCAAGAATGCGCCGGCATCTTTTCCGCTTCTCAGTGCCTCCAAAGCCACACGCTGGGCAGAGATCTGGCCGAAGTGAAGATAGGGAGAAAGCCCGGACTGGCCGGCGATATTGGGATTATTTCTGTCTTTTGAGTATCCAGAAAGCCCGTGCTTCAGGAAATGGTCCAGCTGCCATAATGCCGCTGCTTCTCCCGGCACAATCCATTTTGCCTCAGGCATTGCATCTGCCTTGAGCCACTTTTGGGCCTCCTGCCAGTCGACCCCAGTAGACC
This sequence comes from Methanothrix sp., assembly GCA_035403205.1. Lineage (GTDB taxonomy): Archaea > Halobacteriota > Methanosarcinia > Methanotrichales > Methanotrichaceae > Methanothrix. Next base: position 21,540 of record DAONES010000005.1, read on the forward strand.
CGTCTTCTTTGGCAGAGATATCCGCCGGACCATCATTTGTCTTCTTTATGGCCGCATTCTCAGGTAGATCCGGAAATTCGTCGAGAAATTCGAAGAGGAGGCGATGAACTTTGGGGCGAAAGCTGTAGGCGGCCCATTCCTGCTTTTGGCTGGCCTGCCAGCAGGGAATGATGTTGTGGGAATCTACCTCATAAAAGGAGATTTCGTTCTGTTCTGCAAGATGGCTCTTGCATTCTATGCTCTCTCTCAGCGGAGAAAAATCGCATACCAGTGCTCCAGCGCCCCATTCTTCTATCAGTCGGGAGATCTCTTCCCTGGGGTCGCCCTGAAGAAGGACAAAAGGGATATTTCGAGCTGAGAGATCATTTTCCACCTCTTTTAGCCCTTGCAGCATAAAGCGATACTGCATCTCCGTCGCACCCAGGAAACGAGGAGCCAGGCAAAAGGCCACAGCCAGATGGCAGCCATGCTTTTTGGCCAGCTCTCCGGCATAGAGCAGAGCCCAATTGTCCCTGACCCTTTGATCGCGACTCATCCAGTAGATCACCGGGCCGCTTGGCTGGCGCTCATGGCGCTCATGGCTCTCTTTTCTCAATGCTCTTATCCTTCTCGGGCTGACAGGCATTTGGCGACCACACTGTTATTATTACTATTTATAGAATCTATGTCACATCTCAGATATTTGAGGCAGAGATAATAGGGATTCGTCATAATATAAAAATATCTTCCGAAAGATGTATAAGGCAGAGAAGAGAGCAAGAGCAGGTTTGCACAGGCCATCCCAATGACATACGAAATCCTATGGCACTTTCATGCTGATTCTGAGAAAAATGACATTGATAGCCATGTCAATCGCCATCTCCATTGCCATGTATCTCCGGCCGCAGACAGAATGCTGGGCCTGCCGGAGAATACTATCCGAAGCAGCTATGAGAGGTATCTTTCCTATGTGCACCCGGAGGACCTGCCATCTGTCCGGGAGATGATCTCCCAGGCCATAAATTCGCCCGGAAAGGAGACTGCCACAGAACACCGCCTGCGGAAAGCGGATAGCACCGCTCTTTGGGTTCGTTCCAGATGCTATGCTGCGCGGCAGCCAGACGGCCGGACAATTGTCCACGGCATCACGACAGACATCAGCGACCGCAGCAATCAATCAGAAACTGCGAATCATGAACTGAAGATTCGGCTGGCCAACATCATCGATCTTCTGCCCGATGCCACATTTGCCATAAATTCTGACGGAACAGTTCTTGCCTGGAATCGCGCCATAGAAGCCATGACCGGATTGCAGAAAGAGGAGATTGTGGGTAGGGGCAATTTTGCCTATGCAGTGCCTTTCCTGGGCGAAGCAAGGCCGATTCTCATTGATTTTATCTTCCATAGACTGCCGGAGTTTGAAGAGAAATATATTTCATTTACAAGAAAAAAACATCAACTGATCGCCGAATCCTTTGCTCCCCGGCTCAACCAGGGCAAAGGCGCCTACCTCTGGGGGATAGCGTCTCCGCTGCAGGATGGCGACGGCAATATTGTGGGTGCAATCCAGTCCATCCGTGAAATTACAGAGCGCAAGGCTTCTGAGGATGCACTGCAAGAGAGTGAAGAGCGGTTTCGGGCCATCTTTGAAAGCTCTCAGGATGCATTGATTACCCTCTCTGCGCCCCTATGGAAGATAATCTCGGCAAATCCGGCGGCGCTCAAGATGTTCGAGATAGGGGATATTGCAGATCTTAAAACATTTTCTCCCCTGGACATCTCGCCAGAGATGCAGCCGAATGGCCAGAAATCCTCTGACAGATTCCGAGAGGTGATTGAGATCGCCCTTCAGAAGGGCTCCCATTACTTCGAATGGATGCATTGCCGGCCTAACGGCGAACAATTTGCGGCAACCGTCCAGCTTACTTCTATGAAAGTGCGAGAAAAGATCCTGATACAGGCCAACGTGCGTGACATCTCAGAATGGAAATGGACTGAAGCGGCGCTACTGGGAAGCGAAAAGCGCCTCAAACGGGCGGAGGAAATTGCCAGGTTTGGCCACTGGGAATTTTCCTTCGATGAGGATAAGTTACGCGCATCAGAAGGAGCAAAGCGGATCTACGGCCTGGAGGGCGATGAGTGGTCGCCTCTCGATGTGAAAAAGATCCCCCTGCCGGGGTGTCGGGCCCTTCTCGACAGGAGCCTCTCTGAGCTGGTTATTGATGGAAAGCCCTATGATGTTGAATTCAAAATCAAGAGGCCTTCAGATGGACAGATTCTTGATATTCATTCCCTGGCGGAATACGATCAGGCAAAGAAAACAGTCTTTGGGGTCATAGAGGATATCACGCAACGTAAGAGGGCCGAGGAGGCTTTGCGAGAGAGCGAGCTGAGGCTGAGGACCATTTTTAAGACATCCTCTGCAGGAATACTAATAATCGATCCGGTTGGCAGGATTACAAAAGCCAACCAGAGGATGGAAGAGCTGTTTGCCTGTCCGATGGAGACGATAGTCGGCTCTGCATATCCCTCCTTGGTTCATCCGGATGAGCGTTCGGAGGGAACAGATCGAATGCAAGCATTGATGGAAGACCGGATCGATAATCTCTACATGCAGCGACATTATATTCGCAGGGATGGCAGCGATTTTTGGGGATTGGTCAGCGGCCGGCGCATGGAGGATTCCAATGGGCAGTTCATCGGCCTCTTGGGCATCATCGTTGATATAACCGATCGCAGAAATGCTGAGCAAGCACTGATCTCTTCTGAGCAAGAGAAGGCTGCCATCCTGAACGGATTGAGACACGTTTCTGTTGAGTATATAGATACTAACATGCGAATCATCTGGCTGAATGAAGCAGTGCAGGCTTCTCTGGGGCTATCGATGCAGCAGATTAAAGGGCACTTCTGCTATGAGATTCTGCAGGGCCTCAAGGAGCCGTGCCCTGGGTGCACAGCATGCAAGGCTGCTAAAACAGGGCGTTTTCATGAAGGCGAGGTCGCAACTCCGGACGGCAGGGTCTGGCTGTCAAGAAGCTCCATAATCAAAGATGCAAATGGCTCTGTTCAGGGAATAGTCCATGTGGCTATGAATATCACCGATCGCAAGCGCATGGAAGAAGATTTGCAGCAAACCAACCGCAACCTGGAAATCGCTATCATGCGATCAAATAAACTGACCAAACAGGCGAGGCAAGCAGATGCGGCCAAAAGTGAATTTTTGGCCAACATGAGCCATGAGATCCGCACTCCGCTAAACGGAATTATTGCCATGACCGGACTGCTACAGGATATGGGCCTGAGCGCCGAGCAGCAGGAATATGCCCAAATTGCTCACATCAGCGGCGAGATACTGCTGTCTCTTATCAATGACATCCTTGACTTCTCCAAGATCGAGGCCCGCAAGCTGGAACTGGAGATGCTGGACTATGACATCAGATCCGTTATGGCAGAGACTGCCAATCTGCTGGCCCTGTCCGCAAAGAATAAAGGGCTAAAACTGCGCATCCAGGTGGATGAACAGGTTCCGCATCTCTTGCATGGGGACCCGGGAAGGCTGCGCCAGATTCTGGTCAACCTGGGCGGCAATGCGGTGAAGTTCACTATGAAGGGTGAAGTGGTGATTCGTGCCGCTTTGAAGAGCGAGGATGATCGCAATGCGACAATATGCTTCTCAGTAAGCGATACCGGCATTGGAATCCCGGCAGACCGAATGGATATTCTATTCTCGCCGTTCTCACAGCTGGATGGCTCGATGACTCGGAAGTACGGAGGCACCGGCCTGGGTCTGGCCATATCCAAACAGCTGGCGGAATTGATGGGCGGCACCATTGGCGTAAAGAGCGAGGTGAATTTAGGCTCTACATTCTGGTTTACTGCGGTTTTCGAAAAACGGACGAAAATAGCCCCTTCGCAGGAGGACCTGGACCATACGAAGACAGAGATCGAATCGGCCGCCGACCGAATTGATGAAACAACATCATCTAAAAAACATAAACAAAAGATGCGTGTCCTGGTGGTGGAAGACAACCCCGTGAACCAAAAAGTCGCTCAGGCGCTGCTGGCAAAGCTGGAGATGAGATCCGATGTCGCTGCCAATGGCCTGGAGGCAGTTAAGGCGCTCCAGACCACTCCCTACGACCTGGTGTTGATGGACTGCCAGATGCCTGAGATGGATGGCTATGAAGCAACCAGGATCATCCGGCGGCCTGAGTCCAGGGCGCTCAATCCAGCGATACCGATCATTGCCATGACTGCTCTGGCTATGCAGGGAGATCGAGACAGGTGCATTCAGGCGGGAATGAACGATTTCATAGCCAAGCCCATACTGCGAAAAGATCTGACGAAAATGCTCGACAGGTGGATGCCAGGATCTGGGGAAGGCTTAGAGAGCTGATCTCTTTATGATAACGGTCTGAATAATAATGATTAATAATATAAATACTAAACCTAAAAATATAAGCGGCAGACTAAAAGGACGGAAAATGTTAAGAACGGCAGGATAAATTACTCCTTATGCAATATTCCGAGGGCAGCTTGGGCCGTGTCTTCGTCCTGAGGATGGACCATGATGAAGATTTCATAGAATCGCTGCAGAAGTTTCTTAATGAGAAGAAGATCGAGTCCTGCGCAGCGCTTTTCCTTGGGGCGCTCCGAGACGGGCGGGCAGTGACCGGGCCAAAGTCTCCTGTGATTCCTCCGACACCTAATTTCGAAGACTATGATAGCGCCTGGGAGGTCTTCGGCATGGCTACGGTTTATTCATCTGCGAAAGGACCGAAGCTGCACATCCATTCCGCAATAGGGCGAGGCAGGCAGTCCCTCACAGGCTGTATTCGAGATAAGGCATGTGTATATCTGATTGTGGAAGCGGTCTTATTCGAGATTTGCGGCCTTGCAGCAGAGAGAGTATGGGACGAAAAAATGCTTCTTTACCTTCTATCCTTGAAGAATCGGTTATGAACCTCAGCGAAACTTAAGATTTTAATATTGCATCATTTTTGTCTATTTTAGTACACTGACCGGCCAGAGGAATTTATTTATGTGCATGTGTATAGCTTATGGGCACCGATCTGTACACATGTGTCAACTTTAAGTGTCTATTAATACTAGTGAACATTCTTTAGCAGATAGGAGAATTGGATGAGACTTAGAGTAGTTAGCTCAAAGAATGAGATTTCAAATCTCAATCCCAATGAGAAGATGGTTCATCTGGCTTTTCGGGCCAGCAATGTAGATTTCCTCGGCCTGATGCAGAGATGTCCCAGGCTGCGAATGATTCAGGTGCCTCCATCCTATCACAAGACCATGTCCAACGCCATTCAGGTATTCCTGGACATGCAGGGCATCGAGCTCTTGGAAGGAGATGTCTGGGGCCATAGAAAGGATCTCGATGAGTACTTCACTGTGGAGGATGCAACGCTCGAGGAGATCAATTCCATGGTTGCCAGCGGAGCCTCCATTGAGGAATTGGCGAGCCAGATTCAGAAGAAGGCCAGACTCGGCCCGGACCTCATCAAGTACATCGCAAAGAGCAAGATCACAGCTTAGATCAGGGCTTCTGGGCAGGATGTGAATTCCCCTGCTCAGTTTCATCTTGCGATTGCGTTGAAGAGTTGGGGTGGAGGCCCCCAACCTTGAGCAATGAGCTCCTGAAAGGAGTCTCTTTTCCATCTTTGCTCGAGCTTCTGGCCTCACCTCCATCAGGTCGATGGCGACCAGGCTATTTTGAACTATTTGAGAATAATGGCAGAAGTCTTAGGAAATTATATGAGGCATCCTGCATCTTGTCTAGCCTCTGGATTCAAATCGCAATGCAAACATTCATAAACCCACGGCGGAATGAATATGGCGGCAGGGACGATATGCCTGGTACAATGCAACACAACCAAATAGAAGGCATTCAGGGTAGCCATTATCGACAAGACCCGGTGATCTCGCTCTGCTCTAAAGCCTATCTGCTTACTTTCGGAGGAATTTAATTGTCCACAAAATTGGTGCCATCTATTTGCCCATACTGTGCAGTGGGTTGCGGCATGTATCTGGTAGTGGAAAAAGGCAAAGCTTCAGGCATTGAATACATGGCCGACCACCCGACAAATGAGGGCGCTCTCTGTCCCAAAGGCAATGCAGTTCTGGAGTTTTTGAATCATGAGGAGCGGCTAAAATATCCCCTGAAGAGGGTGGGCGAGGATTTCGTCAGGGTCTCCTGGGATGAGGCGCTGGACATGGCTGCCGGAGCACTGGCAAAAAACAAGATGAAGCATGGGGCCAAATCTCTGAGCTTCATGGTCTCATCTCGCTGCAATAATGAAGAGGACTACCTGATGCAAAAGCTGGCCCGGCTCATGGGCAGCCCGAATGTGGACAATTGCGCTCGGCTATGCCATTCGCCTACTGTGGTAGGGCTTGGGGCTGTCTTTGGAACGGGTGCAATGACCAACAATCTCCTCGACCTGGAAAACTCTAAGTGCATCTTTGCCTTGGGCACGAACTTCACCGAGGCTCACCCCATAGTCTCCCGCTGGGCGCAAAAGGCCAAGGACAATGGCGCTGTGGTGATCGTGGCCGACCCGCGCATCACCTCCACCTCCTGGATGGCGGATATTCATCTGAGAATCAAGCCCGGCAGCGACATTGACCTCTTGAGAGGCATGATGAAGGTGATAGTGGACGAGGGCCTGATTGCCGAGAGTTTCATCAAAGAGAGAACGGAAGGATTTGCCGAGCTGCTGGACAATCTCAAAGATGTTACCGTCGAAAAGACGGCAGAGCTGACAGGAGTCCCCGAAGGGGATATCATCAAGGCAGCGAGAATTTATGCCAAATCTCCTGCTTCCGCTCTGCTTTACTCCATGGGAATAACCCAGCATGTCTGCGGTACAGACAATGTGAAAGCCTGCGCCACAATAGCATTGATCTCCGGTCAGATAGGCCGGCCGGGCGCCGGAGTAATGCCCATGCGCGGACAGAATAACGTCCAGGGAAATTGCGATATGGGCGGCATGGCCGAGTTTTATCCTGGTTACAAGAGAGCCTCGGACCCGAAGTCGGTGGATTTCTTCAAGGCTGCGTGGAAAGCAGACGATCTGCCTCTCGGGCCGGGTCTGACTGCAACGGAGATGACAGAAGCGGCGCTGGATGGCCGCATCAAAGCCCTCTACCTGGTCGGAGAGGATCCCGTCATCTGCGATGCAAACATCAACAAGACCAGAGCGGCGCTGGACAGCCTTGACTTTCTTATCGTCCAGGATATCTTCATGACCGCCACCGCCAGGATGGCTGACCTTATTCTGCCGGCAGCTGCCTGGGCTGAGAAGGATGGCAGTTACACCTCAATGGAGCGGCGGGTGCAGTGGATAGACCAGGCCGTTCCTCCTGTGGGCGAGGCGAAGGAAGGTATCTGGATAGTCAATGAGATAGGCAAACGGCTGGGTCTGGATCTGGGCGGAACTTCTGCAGAGGATGTGCTCAAAGAGATCAACCGCAATGTGCCCCAGTACGGCGGCATGACCAAAGAGCGGATCTCGAAGATCGGAGGGCTGCGCTGGCCCTGTCCTGATGAGAAGCACCCTGGAACGGATATCCTGCACCGGGAGAGGTTCTCCCACCCGAATGGAAAGGCAAATATCGCCTCCGTAGTGAACAGGCCTGCGGGCGAGCAGATCAGCGAGAAATACCCCTTGCTCCTCTCCACAGGGAGGATTGTGGTTCACTACAACAGCGGCTCCATGACGCGCAGGAGTCCCTCGCTTCTGGAAAGGGACTTTGAGCTTTATGTTGAGATCAATCCCAGGGATGCCGAGGAGCTGAATGTTAAGCAGGATGATATGGTTAAGGTGAAGACCGTTCGGGGAGAGACTGAAGCCAGGGCTCGCGTGACGGATAAGGTGAAGCCAGGGATGGTCTTCATGCCCTTCCACTGGCAGGGAACCAACATCATAACCTCCGATGCCCTTGATCCGGTCTCCAAGATCCCGGAGTACAAGATGGCAGCCTGCCGGATAGAAGCGATGGGGTGAGAATGAGCGGCTCATTTTAGCCCTTCTTTCTTATTTTGCATATAATTTTATGCATATGTGCAATCATCCGAAAGGTTAATAATTAAAGGAGATGATTAGCCCTAAGGAAGGATTTTAATGAAGAGTAATTTAGGAATAATTCTAATGTTATTCGCTGCTTTATGCATTCCGGCATTTGGGCAAACAACAGCAAAGGAATGGATTGACAATGGCGTTTCTCTCCGAGATCTGGGGAAATATGACGAAGCCATTCAGGACTTTGACAAAGCCATCGAGTTGGATCCGCAAAATGCGGAGGCATATAATAACAAAGGATATTCTATTGGAATATATTACGATGGAAGAACGAATGCAAGTGCAAACGAAGAAGCTTTAGAGTATTTTAATAAAGCTATCGAGCTGGATCCGCAATATGCAGATGCTTGGAATAATAAAGGCATAGCCCTCTATTATAAGGGAATGTATACAGAAGCTATTCAAGCATACGAAAACGCCACCCGCTTGGACCCAGAATTTGCGGAAGCATGGTATAATAAGGCCATTGCTCTCCAAAGTCTAGGAAAGTATAACGAATCTATTCAGACTTATGACCAAGTTATTAATATAAATCCGGGAATTGAAGATGCATGGTACAATAAAGGAACACTTCTAAAAAAAATAGGTAATTATGACGAGGCCAACAAAGCGCTTAACAAAGCCATCGAGCTAAATCCAGAAGATGCAGAAGCTTGGAACAACAAAGGCATAGCGCTCTATTATTTGGGGAAGTATGCCGAAGCTATTCAAGCTTATGAAAACGCAACTCGCCTGGATCCAGGATTTACTGAAGCCAAGAATAATGAAGAAATCGCCATTCAGAAATACAACACCTCGATTTCTGCTTTAAATAATGCTACTGAGCTAAATCCACAAGAGAGGCTGACCATCAAAAGTTCTCCGAAGAAAACAATAAGTGATCGAGGAAAAATTCCTCTTTGCCTAAAAGAGATACGAGATGATAATGGCCTTATCCTATCACCACCACGATGTGATCCACTCGCATGAATTGGATTGAACATGCTACTATTGGATCAATCAGAGTTAATCGAGACAAAGATGCAGTCTGATGACATCACTAGTGTTAAAAAAATTCATGACAAACTCTTATATATTTTTAGAGTAATGATATTGATTATATTAATAGCTCTGATCATCTTTTTTATAGCGTGGTTAATTTGGCCAGAGGAAGGACTGACAGTAGAACCATTCGAGAGCACAGAAAAGAGTCTTAGCGGTGAATTCATCGCTGATTTGCTTCGCATCAATCTAGTTGACATCAAAGAAAATAATGAAAAAACCGTGCCAATCCAGTATGTAAATAGCCAACACCAAAAAATTTATCCAATGAAGAACTTTCCAATTAGTGATTTATCTCTGATTCGTTCCTATGCCAGTTCAATTGATACCAGAATCGCAGAGATAGGAAATGTACCGGCAGGAGGAGCTTCTTTGTCTTTAGGCCAATTGCTTCTATCCATTAAGGAATCAATTGGAAGAAAGAAAAATCATGTGATTGCTGGCCGCATTCAAAGATCAGGATCAAAGGCGTATGTTACTGCCGTTTTGGACGATCCGCCAATTGCAGAGATTGTCACCGGAGAAATGAAGGATTTATTTCCTGATAATGATTACGATGTTAAAGGGAATATAATTGAAGACCTGGCTTTTAAGATATCCTTAAAATTAATCAAATCAGAAGGAAAAAATAAGATATCCCCACAAATATGGGAAGCATTCAAAGGTCTGACTCTAAGCAAGAAAGCCTACGCGAGGTATAATGCTACACACGACGTTAACGATCTAGACAGATCCAAGTATTGGGCATATAAGGCCAATGATTCCGAGCCGGGTTTATCAGAAGCATTTATTCTATTCTATAACCTTGGTTATTCCTATTTGCAGCGGAATGATTATGAAAATGCATCGCGCCTTTTTAATAATGCTACTGAGCTAAACTACTCTGATGTTAATTCCTGGAATGGACTAGGCATGGCTTACTTCTATTTAAATGATTCTGACAACGCGATTCAAGCCTATACAAACGCAAATAATCTAGACCCAAAGAATGCGAATATATCGTATAATAGAGCTCTTGCGTTGCAGAAAGGTGGAAGAGACATTGATTCTATTGAGGCCTATGATCAAGCTACTAAATTAAATCCAGGATTTGAAGATGCATGGTACAATAAAGGTATACTTCAAATAAAAATTCACAAATACGAGGAGGCGATCAAAGCACTTGACGAGGCCATCAAGCTTAATCCAGAAGATGCAGAAGCTTGGAACAACAAAGGAATAGCGTTTTATTGCTTGGGAAATGAGACCAAAGCTATTCCAACAAAAATTGGCTTTTTAAGTGAGTCAATAGAGGCATTTGATAAAGCTATTGAGCTAGCCCCAGGAAATAATGATTTCATAAATAATAGACATAGAGTGCTGGAAAATAAAAGAAACTGTTCAGTCATATGATAACGAAAGCAATTCCAGCAATGACTGAATTCTTTCGTGCAAAACCTCTTTATGCCATTCCCTGCAATCTCAATGGAGGCAGGGTAACGGATGAGAGAGGTTTTACTGGAATCCCGAGATGATAGGCAGCATGTCTATCTGCCGGAAAAGTGCATCGGCTGCGGATCATGCGTCCAGGTCTGCCCCAAAGGGGAATTGGTGATCGGCTCAGTTGGAGCTGTGGCCCGCGGTCTGATTGACAAGGACTTCATTGAGAAGAAAAGGAGCGGAGCCTGCGTCTTATGCGCTCTTTGCGCCCGAGTCTGTCCCACAGGAGCTCTGGAGCTTCGCACAGCCGGCAAGGCGGAAAGAGATGAGTCCTATCTGAGCGCGGCATTGCAGCCGACGGCTGTCGACGATAAATGCGTGCACTGCGGGCTGTGCGTGGATGTATGCCCCCGGTCCTGCATTGAGATAACGGACAGAGAGCTGGCGGAAGACGGAAGCCTGAGGATGATGGGCAAGACCAAGATAGACCTCAGCCGGTGCGTTCATTGCGGCTGGTGCGCTCAGGTCTGCCCGGCAGGAGCCATAACCTACCAGAAGCCAT
>DAONES010000005.1:32736-34679 GCA_035403205.1 Methanothrix sp.
TGCGGCTGGTGCGCTCAGGTCTGCCCGGCAGGAGCCATAACCTACCAGAAGCCATTTGACGGCCAGTTCTTCCGGGACGACAAAGTCTGCCAGGCTTGCCGAACCTGCGTTCATACCTGTCCTGCCAATGCCCTCTTCAATAAAGAAGGCAAAGCGGCAGAGATGGTAGAGAAGGTCTCTCACAGAAAGGATGCCTGCATCTACTGCGGAGCATGCCAGCAGGCCTGCCCGGTCAGAGCAATCACCGTTTCCAAGAGCGCCATCATTGCCGAGATGAAGGGAAAGAAAGCCCTGGAAAAGAAACTGAGCGCTCCTGCTCCAAGGCCCACATTGACCTCCATTATCAAGACCGACGAGGATGCCTGTCTGGGCTGCGGAAACTGCGTCATCGCCTGTCCGGTCAACGCTCTATTCGATCCTTATCTGGCTGCAGGTCATCTCAATGAGCTGGACGAAAAGCCGCTTCTCGAGGTCTGCAACGGCACTGTAAAGGTGGTGGATCAGAATGCCTGCGGAAGCTGCGCCACTTGCAGCATGATCTGTCCGGTCCAGGCGATTTGGCTAGAGCGAAAGGAGGCGACTTGAATGGCAGCTACTACCAGTACCATGATTATCAGAAACGGCTATCTCTTTGATCCATTCAATGGAATAAACGGCGATGTCAATGATATTTTTATAAAAGACGGAAAGGTGGTCTCCGCCCTCAGCGGAGTTGAAGAGAGAGATGCTACAATTATAGACGCCGCCGGAAAGACAGTCATGCCCGGCGGCGTTGATTCCCATTCCCACGTAGCCGGAGCCAAGGTCAATGCAGGACGGCTAATGCGCCCCGAGGATCACTACAAATCTGCAAGGAAGAAGACGGCGCTAACCCATAGCGGCAGCGGCTACACAGTCCCATCTGTCTACAAGCAGGGCTACGATTACGCTGCTATGGGCTACACCACGGTCTTTGAAGCGGCCATGCCTCCTCTGGAAGCCCGCCACACCCATGAGGAGATGCGATCCACACCCATTCTGGATATGGGTGCCTACATGGTCCTGGGCAACAACTGGTTTATCATGCGCTATCTCAAGGAGGGCGACCTGGATAGGGCAGCGGCCTACGTTGCCTGGATGATGCGAACACACAAGGCCTACGGAATCAAATGCGTCAATCCTGCCGGTGTCGAGAACTGGGGCTGGGCCAAAAATGTGCGCGGCCTGGACGAGCCCAACATCCACTTTGAGATAACCCCCAGAGAGATCATCCGGGGCCTCGCTGAGGTCAACGAGATGCTGGGCCTGCCCATGTCTTTGCACCTGCATGCCAATAACCTGGGTCATCCCGGAAACTGGGAGATTGCCAGGGACTCGCTGATGATCACCTCAGGCATGAATGCCAAGAATCGGTCGAATCTCGAGTGGGCGGAGACACGGGAGAACGCCAGAAGAAGGCAGACCGTCTACCTGGCTCATGCCCAGTTCAGCGCCTACGGCGGATCATCCTGGAGAGACTTCTGCTCGGGAGCGCCTGACCTGGCCAAATACATAAATCAGGTCGACGATGTGGTGATCGACAGCGGCAGCGTGCCATTCGGCCCGGCCACAACCATGACCGGCGACGGCCCGGCCCAGCATGACCTCTACATGCTCACCGGCCAGAAATGGTCCAACTGCGATGTGGAAATGGAGTGCGGCTCAGGAGTGCTCTCCCTGGCTTATCTTAAGGGCAGCCCGGTGCACAGCGTGCAGTGGGCGATTGGGCTTGAGGTCCTGCTGCTCATCGATGATCCCTGGAAGACCATCATGACCACCGATCATCCCAACGGCGGAATCTTCACGCAATACCCACAGGTGATCACCTGGCTGATGTCCAAGAAGGCCAGAGACGATACTGCCAAGGAATGCCACAAATGGGCTTACGACAAGTCGAGCCTCGGCGGGGTGGACCGGGAGTTGAG
>DAONES010000006.1:0-33097 GCA_035403205.1 Methanothrix sp.
AAAACTTTGCTATCGGCCTGGTTGCGCTGATTATTCTGGCGCCTTTGGGGCTTTTGGCAGTCGGAGAGACCTTTGGCGAGTGGGGGCCGGAGGAGGTTAAGGAGAAGCTCGGCTTTGTGCCCCCCGGTTTGGAGCAGCTTTCATCGCTTTGGAGCGCACCGATGCCGGATTATTCCCTACCTGGCATTGGCGATTCCATGACGGCTGCGTCTGCTGCCTATATCCTGTCAGCAGTGCTCGGCGTTGCTATCTGTGGTGGTCTGCTTTACTTTGTGGGCAAGAGGATCGCCAAAGATTGAATCTATTTTTTTGATTTTTAGGTTTGGAGCAGAAAGATATGATCCCGGAATGGATGAAAGATGTAGATGCCGGCACTTGCTCGTGTTCTGCGGCACATCATGGCAAGAAGGGCTTTGTGGGAAAGACGATAGATGGAATCTTCAGCTTCTTGCAGGAGGCTTTTGTCTCTGAGACCTATGCCAAGCGAGATGGCTTTTTGCAGACCATGGACCCCAGGGCCAAGCTGATCTCCATTCTGGCCATCGTATTTGCCACCAGCATGGTAGGTAGCCTCGATCTATTGATCATGGTCTACCTGGCGACATTGCTCTTTGCGTATCTGAGCAAGGTCGATGTGCTGTTCTTCATCAAGCGCGTCTGGCTCTTTATTCCCATCTTTGCGGGCATAATCGCCCTGCCCATGATCTTCAACGTCTTCTTCCCCGGAGATCCTCTGGTTCAGCTGGCATACCTTGGGCCGGGAGCCGCCCTCGGGCCTTTTTCTCTGCCGGAGAGCATTTTCATCACCAAGCAGGGAGTCAATATGGCAATCATATTCACCATGCGTGTCGCAACCTGTGTCTCAGCAGTGGTCCTGCTCTTTATTACTACGCCTCAGCAGGTTCTCTTCAAATCCCTGCGCTCTGTGGGAGTACCCAAGATCTACGTCCTGACGATGGAGATGGCCTACAGATACATCTTCCTGCTCATGGACATGGTGCGCGAGATGTACACCGCCAAGAAAGCAAGGACCATCAGGTCCCGGAGCATGTTCGATGAGCAGAAATGGGTTGGCGGGCGAATGGGCTACACTCTGATCAGATCCATCGATATGAGCGAAAAGGTGCACATGGCCATGATGTCTCGCGGTTTTAATGGCGACGTCCGGGTCATGCAGGAGTTCAAAATGCTGAACCGGGATTATTTTGCAGTGGCTGCGGCAATATCGCTGAGCGTATTGCTTGTGCTGGTCGCTCACAATTTGATTTGGATGTAAGAATATGGATATTATTTTTGACCTGAGAAATATCTCATATTCATACGTGGGAAGGATAAATGCGCTAAGAAATATCAGCTTGAAGATCAGCCGCGGAGAACAGGTATCAATAATCGGCACAAACGGCAGCGGCAAATCAACCCTCCTGGCCATCCTGAATGGATTGATCTATCCTACATCAGGAGAGTTCTATGCCTATGGTAGCCAAATAACCGAGGACGTTTTTGATGCCATCAAGGACAATGAGTTCCGGTCATTTTTCCGCACCAAGGTGGGCTTCGTCTTTCAAAACTCTGATATCCAGCTTTTCTCGCCTACGGTCTATGAGGAGATCGCCTTTGGACCATTACAGCTAGCGGTTCCTGCCGATGAGGTTAAACAGAGAGTGGAGGACGTTTTAGAGATCATGGAGATCACAAAGCTGCGGGATCGATCGCCTCATACCCTGAGCGGCGGGGAAAAGAAGAAAGTATGCATAGCCACGGTGCTGGTCAACAATCCGGATGTCCTTTTGCTGGATGAACCGACAGCCGGATTGGATCCAAGAACGCAGCTTTGGCTGGTTGAACTCTTGCAGGAGCTGGCAAAATCGGGAAAGACGGTTATCACTGCCACCCACGACCTGGAGACCATTGAGCAGATCAGCAAGAGGGCTATAGTCATGGGCGAAGAGCACGGCGTTAAAGTCGATGGAGATACGGTCAAAGTACTGGATGACATGGAGCTGCTGCTCAGCGTCAACCTCATTCACGAGCATATGCATATTCACGGAAAGGCAGTCCATGAGCATCTCCATGCCCATGGAAAAGAGCACGCTCATCAGCATTTGAATTAAAGCACAAGTCATCTACTTGTCCGATTGGTGCGAAAATGTCCGTCCGGGCCAGTTTGATAACAATTAATTTTATAATATTACTTTAGAATACTTATCTTAGAAAAGTATTTAGATCATAACAGTAATGCGGATATTCGTAGTCAAATGACAATTGAGCACTCAACTGCATTGACTATCAAGACAGGGGATGTGGCAGAATGACAGAGAAGCATGAGCATGAGGATAAATCCCACACCCATGGACATGAACACGAAATAAAGCATAAACATGTGCATGGCGAGGAAAAAGAACACAAAAATGAGAGGTGAATTTGATGAATCATGTCGATAGAGCATTTTCATTCACGAGGATCGACAGCAAAGAAGAATTGATGGATGCGATGTTCAACCACAAATGGCCTCTTTGCTGCAGCTTTTATCACGAAAAACTGCTTTACCTGAGCGATGGCGAGAGTGAGGATAAGCCGGAATATGCTGTCGTGGCTATTGATAAAACGGACGGGCGCTTCGGCATTCATGGCCGGGAGCTGGGCAGGATCAATCCCACGAGCATGAAGCCAGCGGAGATGCCAAAGATCATCAAGGAAATAAATACTGGCTTATGCAATGCCGGCAATCCAGTCCGATTCGTAGCAGAGCCAAAATGGCATCATAGCTGCCAGCTTTGCAGCCTGGATGGTTAGCGATAGCATTTTTTTGCCGTTTCATTTTTAGCTGACCGATGATCCAAAATTGCTACAGATATGCCGGGAATTGCAATTCTGATGCATTAATGGGTGAAATCGGGATAGTTCCCCCATTGAGCAAAACGACTTATGCAATATGGCCATCTACTTTAAAGAAATTTTTGTGCTCGGGTAGCAGCATGCGCGAGGATTCTCCTTCGCTAAACCGCAATGCATCAAGCCAAATAAGAGATCGACATATCCTTTTTCCCAGATGCATTATCCTGCCGAAAATCCTTATAATGCATCTGAGATATTAATTATCCGTCCTACTAATAACATTTCCCAAAGCAAGATTTATCCGAATAACAAAATCCAGACAGAATAGTTATGCACGATCGAAGGAATATTGCTACAAATTGCAGTCATTTAACTTTACAATAGTTCAATAAATTCCAGCAAATGGCAGCAAAAAGCATTATATACTAGATATTAGTAATTAGATTATAATAACAATGAACTGGAGGTGAATCTAAATGTGTTGCCATGATGATAATAAACATGAACACGCACACGTTCACGATGGTAAAGAGCACGTCCATGAGCATATCCATGATACGGACCATAAGCACGGACACAAATGCTGCCATTAGCTATAGTACAATAAATTAGATAAAGAATGCTGGCAATTGATCCTTGAGCAGGTCGCAAGGATTCAATGCCAACTATTCCGGCCCTATTTTAGCCATCTGGCAAGGATCTCCGCAAGCTCCCTCTTCTGGAAAGGCTTGGCAATGAAATCGTTCATCCCAGCCTGAATGCATCTCTCTCGATCGCCCTGCATGTTGGAAGCTGTCATGGCTATGACCGGAATGTGGGGATCGATAACCTTTGATCCATTCCGGCGAATGACTCTTGTCGCCTCGAATCCGTCCATCTCAGGCATCTGGCAGTCCATCAATAAGAGGTCATAGGGAATGATTTTGAGGACATTGACGGCTTCCTTGCCGTTGGCCACCACATCCGCTCGAAGGCCTATCTTCCTGAGCATGGCCTGTGCTACCTTTTGGTTCGCTGGATTGTCCTCTGCCACCAGGATGCGTATCTTGTTTGCCGTCTTCAGAAACTGCGGTTCAGGCTCCTGCAGCCGATTCTCCGCATCGTGAGGCCGATCACGTCTCAAGGGCAGCTCATCGGCGGATTTTAGCCCTGCTGGCTGCTTTTCCAGCGGAACTGCAAACCAGAATGTAGATCCTTTGCCTTCTTTGCTCACCAGGCCAATCTTGCCACCCATCAATTCCGCCAGATTTTTGGAGATCGCCAACCCCAGGCCGGTGCCTCCGTGCTGGCGAGTGGTCGAGCTATCTACCTGAGTAAATGGCGAAAAGAGTATGCTCTGCCGGTCTTCCGGAATGCCGATACCGGTATCGATGACGGAAAAACGAATCGTGGCAGTTCTGTCGTTTTCGCTTTCCATATCGGCGCGAATAATGATCTTGCCTTTCTCGGTAAATTTTACGGCATTGCCCGTCAGGTTTACCAGAATCTGGCGCAGCCTGCCGGGGTCGCCCTTCAGCCGGGAGGGAACATCAGGTTCTACGGTGCAGTCCAGCCCCAGGCCCTTCTCATGGGCACTGAGAGCCAGGAGGTCTACCACTTCTTTAAGCAGGAAGCGCAGATCAAAGTCCAGGGCCTCCAGCTCCAGTTTGCGGGCTTCGATCTTGGAGAAATCCAGGATGTCGTTGATAAGGCTGAGAAGCATCTCTCCGCTGGTGTGGACGATTTCCGCATATTCGTGCTGCTCAGCATTCAGATCTGTATCCAGAAGCATTCCGGTCATGCCGATGACTCCATTCAGAGGAGTGCGAATCTCGTGACTCATGCTGGCCAGAAATTCTGATTTGGCTGCGTTGGCCCTCTCTGCGTTTGCGGCCATCTCTTTAGCATGATCAGTGGCAGCCTTCAGCTGCAGGTTGGTTTTCTTCAGCATATCCTCAAATAGCCTTTGCCGGGTGATATCACGGATGGATTCGATCGCACCCACGACATTGCCGTTGCTGTCGTAAAGCGGAGAAGAAATAATCCAGAGAAAGGCACCAGTTCCACCTTTGAGCGCAGGAACAAATGATTCCGCAATCAATTGATCATTCTTTCTGGAAATGAAGTAATATTGCTTCTCAGTTTCCTCGTGGACCTTAAGAACCAGGTCGATGAGGATTGGTTTGGGCTCTCCGTAGAATGGCACTGAGTAAGCATAATTGCCCTTGCCGATCATCTCCGCTTTCGTCACACCGGTCAATTCCTCAATAGCCCGGTTCCAGGCAATTACAATACCCTCTAAATCTATGGCAAATGTGGCATCCGGCAGGAAATCAATGATGCCGGTCAGACGCTGCTCCGACTCGCGCAGGGCTTCCAGAACACGTTTGCGCTCGGTCATGTCATTGAGCACTACCACCTTGCCGCTGAACTTCTCGCTGACATCAAGCATCTGCTCGATCTTGACAAGGAAATGCTGGATGCCTTTGCTGGTCTGAGCTTCCTTTTCGAAGATAACCTGTCTCAGTCCTTTGCTATCTAATAGAGCCAGCTCATTAGCAATAAAAGGCAGCGAGGCTCGGGAGTTGTGCTCATCATAATATGCGGCACCGGGATTGTTTTCGCCGAAGAAGAGCTCCGAAGCAGCATGATTCAGATTCTCAATGCGATCATACATGTCGAATAGAAAAACGGGATCAGTAATGCTCTCAAAGATGGTCAGGTATCTGTTCTTCTCATTTGTCATGCAGCGATTGGCGGATTGCAGTTCCGCAATCATCCGATTATCGCCCAAGCCGTTCCACTGTATGCAAAAGCCCAGTTCAATGCGATCGAAGAACCTATCGACAAATAACTGGCATTGCCGCTCTTCATCAATGCCGAAGCCTGCCTGCTGGATGAGGTCTATGTAGCTCTGCTGATAGTATTTCATCAGGCCCAGGAACATGCCGAAGCTTACGCCCCTTTCCCGGTGTTTCCGGGCCTCGACTATGCCAAAGGAGGCAATCGGGTCCTTTGCATAATCCTCATCAGGCAAAAGCTCAGGTACGCAGGATTTGTTCGCCAGAGAATCCAGCAGGGATTCGGAGATTCCTGCTATGGAGATCCTCCAGGCTTCGGCCAGAGTGGAGGTATATCTGGTGTAGCCCTGTCTTTTGGCATAATCGAGAACCTGTTCTACCAGCCAATCCTCATGATTTGCCACAAGTTCTGCCAGCCTGGCCATCATAGCAGACAGCAAGCCTCCAAGAGATCATATTACCAAGTGTGCAGGACAAGGTAATATATTTTGGCTTGCCGCAGATCTTCGTCAGCGAGAATTAGCCCTATGCAAGACATCGAACCTGAAGCATTGGGCATCAAGGATCTTTTAGCAATAGCATGCAGTGTCAAGAAAATGCTCTCCGCATCTAGGGGAAGCTTTCTGCCCATCTGCATACAATGGCAAGTGCCATTGCAGAGGATAATCCAATTCATGTGCGGTCTTTTTATAATTATTAATCAGTAATCTTTAACTAAATTGACAGATCATACAGTTATTCGTATGCTCGGCGCCAAAAATGAGTGCGGCATACAAGAGGTAAGAAAATGAATTCCACTAAATTGGCATTTTCCATATTCATGATTGCCATTCTCGTCGCCTTTCTATCAATCTCATCTGTGGAAGGAAAAGATCTGACCCAATCGGATTATGAGGAGTATATTTCGAATTTCATCGGGGCGGCTTCCTATCAGCTGCCTGAGCCAGCCTCGACATTGTCATCCCTTCTCATGAGCGCCCCCAACCTGACTATGGGCGCACTGAGAAATTGGGCGTACAATAATATGCTGTCAACCACCCGCAATCTGATGGATGCCGATCAGAGCGGCAATAAGGAGCAGATAGACCACTACAACGATCAGCTCGATCGCTGGCAGTCGGTCTATTCCTGCCTCAATGGTGACTGCGCTCATATGCAGCAGCTGGAGGGCAACGCGGGAATGGGACAGGCTGGCGGCGAACAGGAAACGGCTGCGCCTGCTGCACCGACTGCTGCAGCAGCGGCAGCGGGAAGCCTTGTTGCCAATGAGACCAGTTATCAGAAGGGAGCGCTGCTCATTGGCCCGATATCGATCCCGGCTGACTGGACCGATCCCCAGGATATCATCTTCCTGGATCAGGGACGGCCTTACATCATCGTGGGAGAGGGGACGTGCAGCCTCTGGGACAGCCCGCCCGAACCGGATGGGGTGGACTCCTGTTTCGTCTATGCCAAATGGAGAATTGGCGACGTGCCGCAGGTATGGGGCCAGTTGGAGCTGGTCGATCCATCGGTTCACCTGAGCGATCTCATCGAGAGGAATACCGGAAAGCCGGCGGAGTACAATCCGTCCCATGTCTATGAGGCGGTGGTCTTCGGGGAAGGAAAGATGCTCAAGGCCCGCGTCTACGACGGTGGAGGCTACAGCGATAACCACGGTGAGCTGAAGATCAGCGTCTACCAGGCGATTTCAGGATAAGCATGGCTCGAAGCTAGAGGAACTGGGGATGAGGCTACCACAATCCCGTGCTATTGCCCAGTCTGTGATTCCTCATCCTTTTCTGCTGGCCTCTGTTTGTGCCGTCCGGGGAGATGGTTTTTACACCGGGCATCTTTTCGCAGTTATTGTGACATTATACGGCAGCCTCGACGGTTTGAGACAGCGCACAGTTATCCCAGTAGAGCCGCGGTAACAGAAATAGGGTCTTATGCTTTTCTTGACCGCGGAGATATTATAATAATTCGTGCTGGGAAGATCACTGGCAGGAATGCTCAGCAGTCCGTTTGTATCGGTCGATCCCATTTTTGCGCCATTAACATAGACATCGAACCCTTTGAGAATGATGGGCTTTATCGAGGACCCGGATATCGATGGATCCAAACCCACAGCCACCTTGAGAAGGCCAAAGCAGGTGGTCTGCCCCAGGGCAATGCCAGCAAATAAGCACAGAACTAGAGCCAGAAACGGGGCCCGTATGGAGCTTCGTGATATCATAGTCTCATGCCTCCAGCCTAAAATGTTAATAATAAATTATTAATGTTTCTGTACCATCAGGCGACGGCTAGGCAGAAATCCTTTACCATCTCGGCCCAGACAAAGCCCGACGCCCCTCATTTGTCAGCCTGCTTGCAGATATGCCATTGGGCAGGCAGGAGCCATCCGCCTCAGTCCCGCTCTGATTGGTGACATATCCTTCCATCTCCAAAACTCCCAGGCGCGCCCCAAGCTCTTCCGGATCAATGTTTACCAGGGAATTGATCCGATCTGCTTTTGGGAAGGAAACCCTGAGGTCGGAAATTGCCTTCAGGATGTCGAAATCGATTTTTTCCATCGCTAATCACTCCATTAGATCAATTTCCGATCCTGTCATTGTGGCGCCGCTTTGAAGCCGGGGGGGAAGAACTCGTCCCGCAGCCTCCAGACGGCCTTCATTGTCAGATCTTCCCCGTCGAAGATGATCTGCCGGCTCTCTTTATACGTCCGGCCTTTGAGGTAGCGCGTCACATTCATCCAGCGGATGGTCTCTTTGCCGGTTCGCTCATCGGTCTGGCGGATGACGAGATAGACGTCGACCGGCTGACTGACCCAGTATTCCAGATGGCGATCGTTCTTTACATCGAAGACCTCACGCCCGTCTTTCCGGCGCATCCGCAGGTAGGAGTTGCCGCTCTTGATCTGCACATAGATCTTCCTGCCGCTCGGCTGGCCGCTGTTGTCCCGGAATTCCACCTCTCCATCGATTCCGTAGTCGAACATGCTCACGGTGCGGAAGACCTGGCTGGCCTCTCCGCAAATCGCCATCACATGGGCAATCAGGATCTGCTCCAGGGACTGAGCATCAAGCTGCCGCGTAGCCTCTTGCTCCATCGCAAGAATTCTTCGCGCCACCGGATCGCTCTTCAGCCGCTGCTCAATGAAGTCGATCAGCTGCACTCCCTCGTCGCAGTTCTGGCAGGTGATGAAATCCTTTCCTGCCTTCAAACGCCTTTGCACAATGTTAAGATCTGTAACAGGCGTGCTGCAATTGGTGCACACGTACCTCCGGTCCCGCGTTACATTACAGCCGTACCGGTCCAGGTGCTGGTGCACATACTCGATGAAGATCACCTTCAGCTCGTCCGGCGTCTGCAAGTCGAAGAACAGGCTGATGGTCGCCTGGCCTTCACCCTGGAGGTTGTCGATCTTCAGACCCAGCAGATGCCCACGGCTTGAGTTGAACTCAGCAGCGTTTCTCCACAGCTCTCGGTGCTCAAACTCCCGGCTATACCACAAGCGCACCACCAGAGTAGTCCAGATCGTCTGCCACTCGCCGCTGAAGGTGTAGGAGACGAAAATATCCGGGTCGTGTGGAAGATCCCTTTCCCGGCGGTACTGCGATGGGAAGACCAATTCCCTACCTTGGGCAGTCTCCTCGGCAATGCACAGGGAGTGATCGAGGAAGGTCTGCACCATCGCCCGCAGCAGCAGCTCCTCGTCCGCCCGGGGCAGTCTATCGACGCCCGTGAAATCGAAGTTAGGGCTGTAGATGTCCGACTCCAGGACACAGCCGATCTCGTCCTGGTGGGTGCGGGCGCCGCGGATGATCGCCCCTGCGTAACCGTTCAGGAGCTCCGGCTGAAGTAGCACCAGGTCGCCGAACTTCAGGGGCAGGGCCAGGCCGTGATTGGCAAGCAGGGTCACAGCCGTGCGCACTTCGGACTCGCCAAGCTTCTTTCCAGGCAGAGTCTGCTCCAGCCGCTGGGCCAGCTCAGAAAAGCGCAGCATACGGATGTCTGCCTTGTCACGCATCTTCATCAGGGCCTCTTTCAGCTCAGCCAACCGCCGCGGCGTAGCGGTCCAGGGCAGCCTGTCCCAGGGGATGCGGTCTGCGATCAGCTGCTTCAGCCTGGACGGCGCTCCGCCGTTCTTTCCATCCGAGCAATTCAGGCCGGTCTTGGCGCTGCTGGCAAGCCACTGAACGAAGCCATGATCTCTGGCAAAGCGCTCGATCTTGGAATCACTGAGTTTCATGTAGCCCACATCGACCTGGGAGAATACCAGCAACCTTTCCGCATTGCATTTCGTCCCGCCATTGCAGGCAGTATCAAGGGCCTTGAGCCAGTCTCCCGCCTCGGCAAATGGATCGTCCTTCTGGGGATTGATCAGCAGCAAAGCGAGAGCGGTCTCGTCCAGGAAGAGCCGGTGGATCAGCCGGTAGTCCTCCTGCCCGGCCAGGTCCCAGAGCAGAGCCTCGCGGTCCAGGGTGGAGTCGGGCGGCAGAGGCAGAGCCAGCGGCCAGACGTTCATGCCGTGGGTTCGGTCTTTGACCACGTATTTGTCTTCGATCAACCGGTATGCGAGCGAAGTCTTGCCGACAGTGCCTTCGCCGAGCAAAACCACCTTGGCGTTTACGTAGTGGCGCGCTGGTTCGACGGAAGGGGTGGCTCGGACACAAGTGATGCGGTATACGAAAATCGATCCTTGGGTTGCGCCAACTACTAGACGTGAATCATCCGGACTGAAGGCAACTGAAACAGGATATTCATTTGCTTCAAGCTCGATCACCTGCAAGCACGCTCCTGACTTTAAATCCCAGAGACGAACGGTACCGTCCGCGAATCCCGCTGAGGCGATCAAGGCGCCCTCAGAAGATATGGCTACCGAAGAAACCGAATCGCTGTGCCCCTCCAGAGTTCCCACACAGGTTCCTGCTTTTAGGTTCCAGATCTTGACGGTCTTGTCATTCGAACCCGAAAAGACAAACCGTCCATCCGGCGAGATCTGGACGGATTTCACGAAGTCCGAATGGCCTTTCAGCGTTGTCAGGTGTTTTCTGGTTTTGAGGTTCCAAAGCAGAATGTCGCCGCCTGAGTGACCAGAAACCGCCGAATTCTCATTCTTGTCGATTGCGACGCAATCTGAATGGCCATTGATGACTCTCTGACCCCATAGTTGGCGACCGTTCGATAATGACCATAATTCAACATTGTTTTTCGATGATGATAGTCCGATGAAGACGCTTTCGTTATCAGAAAATGTACTAACTGAGAGTACAAATCCATCGAGCTCAAGCGTTGTCTGGTGTTCGAGATGAATTGCGTCCCAGACACGAATTGTTTTATCATTCGACCCAGAAAGAATCCGTTTTCCATCCGGCGTGATGGCGACGCAATTCACACGACCCATGTGCCCTACTAGCGTCGCCCGACATTCGCCGCTCATCAGATCCCATATCTTGACCGTCAAGTCATACGAGCCAGATGCTAACCATTTTCCGTCCGGGCTGACTGCCACGCCACGTACCCTGCTGCTATGCCCTGTAAGCCTGCGTTCCAGCACCGCCAGCAGCTCGGCCTGCTTCTGCGGCTTTTCCTGATTGAGCTTGTGCCACTCCGATTTATTCTTCTGCTCGTACAGCTCTGCAAACGGCGCGGATTCCGCCGCTTCCCGACACGCGGCCAGCAGCTCGTCAAATGCTGCCTGCGTCTCCTGGCGGAAGTCCACATACTTGTAGCGGCGCAGGGTGTCTGGCAGGGTGCAGTCGGCGAGCAGCAGCGGAACGAAGCGCCGCCCGGCATTGGTCGGATCGCGGAAGAGTACAGTGCTGCGCTCCAGCGTCACCCACTCCGAGCCCAGAGCGGCGGGCGAAAGGCAGAGCACCTGCACCCGCGCCGCCTCCAGGCCTCGCTCGATAGACAGGAAAATGTCATCCCCGGGCATGATGGCCCATTCATCAAACCACACCCGCAGCCCGGCGTCCTTCAGCCGCTCTGCCAGCTTGCGAACCTGCGAATTGTCTTGCGAGTTATGGCTGAGAAAAACATCATAGGTAAAGCGATCCGCCAGGCCCTATCCCTCCTACTTCCAATCCTTGCATAATTGCCGCGGCGGCAGCCAGCAGGGCAACCGCCGGCGCGCCAAAGGCAATGGAGCGCAACGAAATTGCCATCTTGTGGAATGCCTTGTTGCCATCCCTGTATTTGAACTTCTCCACCGTTTGAGGGATCTCAGGATCGAATTTCGCCATTTAACTTGCTAGATTGCCTCGACAAAGGACGCAATCAGGTCTTGAAGCTGACGAAAGAGCTTGTCGAAGAGAAACCGCAGAACTGGCTGGACAGGGAAGGCTCGCAAGGCACAGGTTCAATGATAAATTCAATGAAATTCGCATTGAATTCAGCATAGAAATGGCTTCAATGCAAGATTCAATGCTAATCGAGTGTGAGAGCTTTCTTGCGCGCTCACATGCCCGTGCTCCGCCGCGCACGGCAGCACGCCCACAGCCACGGTTCGTCGTCTGCATCATCTCCTCACACATTGCCATCATTCAATCCTTCCCGGATCGCTGACTCTGCCCATGAACAGGATAGTTCCGGTCTCTTTATCCTGGATAAAGAAAATAAATGGGTGATCCGCCCAGAAGTCCGGCGGGCCGTATCCCGGCATACATGCCATCACATTAGAAGCCCCAGTGGCTGCTGCCGCTTCCGTTCCCTGTTCGTTGACATCCACAAATGATTGGTGAATTACATCGCTTATGAAGAGGTCGGTTCGGCCATTGATTCCAGAAAAGTCAGCGCCTTGCGTGAATGTGTTCTTCAATCCCAAACCTTTGAGGTCATCAGTCAGGGAATACTTGGATGAGAAGCTGAACTTTGGAATACGAACGTCACCAACTTCGGTCTCACTGAGACTCGTTCTCCACTGCATGAACTTCTCTAAAGAAAGGGATCTCTCCAGAGATGAGGTATTGTTGCTCATAGGCAATAGAATTATCATAGAGAGTCTCTTGCCCTTGTATGGAAGCTCAAGTATCTGCAGATCATTTGTCTCATTATAATTGAATTGCTGTCCGCTAGTCTGGCTTTCCATCATAGGAATCCTTATGATCCTTCCTTCGCTTGTAGTGAAGTTTCGCTCCTCGGTCATGTTTTTATCAAACGCTTCATCCCACATGCCCTTAAAGTAGACTGCGTTGGTGATCAGAAGCTGAGTGTCGGGACTAATATAAGTAATCAGGTTCTTTATCCTGCTGCCGGTCCGGCTCTCGACCCAGGAATTGATAATCGATTTTGCATCATCAGGCGCTCCTTTGAAGTCCACATTCCTGGCAGTGCCGTGGAAATATCTGTCTATGTCGGCGGCAAAATTAGGCAGCAGAGGATTTTCTTTGTCGACCCAAAGGGCGTTGGCCGCTATAAGTGTATACACTGCATCAATGGAATTGAACTTATCATAGGCAGAAGCAAAAGAAATCTCAAACTGGCTGCCGTTATCAGGGAAATGAAGCACCCGCCACATTTCTTCAGTGGTATTGCCTCTTGCGCCTTCATTAGCCATGGCCAGGGCGGAATAGATGCTCCAGGGCGAAAATAATACATTTTCATTCTTGCCCCCTAGCTCAGAAAAGAGGTCAAGAGCGAACTTGTTGTTTCCAGCAGACAAATCGGAAATGTTCCATTGCTCTATTTTGGATGAAGTTGCTGGCAATTGCCCTATTGGAACATTGCCTTGATTAATTTTTGGAATTATTGCTGGTATTTCCTTTTTCGTAATATTCTCTTGAGTGTGAGGAGCGTCCACTTCCGGTTCCTGCCTTATGGAAACGCATCCGCTCATCACCACAAAAAAGAGAACTAAAATTGCCAAGACACACAATGAATATGACTTATCCGGTCTGCCCAACGACATGAAACCTTATTGCCACTTTTAATTATTCAAGATTTCCGTCCGTCTCCACTCCGGCTCACCTGGCAGCACTCAATGAACACTCCCCGCCCGCTTGTGCGCCTACGCTCACCCGCTCGCGCGCCCGGCAGCACGCCGCCTTGCCGTAGCTCGGGGCTTCGCACCATGCAGCCCAGGCACCCCGCCTACCCGCTATGTGCAGGCATGCGCTCGCTCGAATTACACTCCTTTTCCCATTTCGTATGCCTGAGCCATTGCGCGGCTTTCAAGAATGTCTCCGATATTCCATACGCCGGTTCCATGGATAATGCCCATTTCCTTCGCTCCGGTGAGGCAGGAGGTAAATCCTCTGAATCCTTCTATCGTCCTTTCCGTCGACTGCTTTCTGCTATCGGCAGCGGTCACAATGAAATACATCTCCTTGTGGCTGATCTCCGTATACCTGGGGCAGGTTCTGTCAATGAGCGTTTTCATCTGGCCATTCATTGAATAGAAATAAACCGGCGTCGCCATCACAATCGCATCAGCGGCGATCATCTTTTCCAGTACTTCAGCCAGGTCATCTTTCTGAACACACTTGTGGCTGGAAAAGCATGAACCACATCCTGTGCAATAGCCGATCTTTTTGTCTGCCAAAAAAATCTTTTCCACATGATGGCCTGCTTCTTTTGCTCCAAGCATAAACTGATCGCACAATAGATCAGAATTTCCGTTTTTTCTCGGGCTTGCTGATAGTATCAACACATTTTTGCTCATTTGAATGATCCACCTTTTAAAATAAAAATACTTATTTGTATGAATTCGAATAAATACCAATGCAGTCTTCCTGGCTCAGCTCGGTTCGGTCACAGGTAAACAAGAAACCCATGGTATTTCTTGCATTCCTGGCCATGATTTCAAACTCCTTGGGCTCAATGCCGTAATCAGACATTTTAAGGTCTGCAACGCCGCAATCTTCCTGCAGCTTTGCCAGCATTTTAATGAAATCCTCCGGATCTTTCGCATCATCCATTCCCATGGCCTTTGCCATCTGAACAAATCTGCCGTCGCATATGTGCCTGTCAATGAGTAGGGTGAAATACGCCTTGCTGATCATGATCAGACCTGCGCCATGCGGAAGTTGCTGATGATAGGCAGACATTGCGTGCTCCAGTGAATGCTCGCTGGTCAAAAGCCCAACACTCTCAACCAGACCGGAGAGCGTATTGCCGAAAGCAACCTTTTCGCGGGCGTCAATGTCCCTTCCATCCTTAACCGCCCTTGCCAGATTCCGGCTTATATTTTCAATCGCCGTGATGGCAAACATGTCGCTCATAAGTGAGACTCCTTTGGAGACATAGCCTTCTACACTGTGAAACAATGCATCAAATCCCTGATAGGCAGTGAATTTTGGCGGCACAGAAAGCATAAGCTCGGGATCGACTACTGCCAGAACCGGGAACATGTCATCGTTGCCAAGCCCGATTTTTTCCTGATTTGTTTCATGTGTCACAACCGCCCAGGGATCGGTTTCAGAGCCGGTTCCGGCGGTTGTTGTAATGGCTATCACGGGAAGTGGTTTATGTTCCATTGTTTTGCCTTTTCCGGTTCCGCCAAACACATAATCCCAATAATCTCCATCATTAGCAGCCATGACGGCAATTGCCTTTGCTGCATCTATGCTGCTTCCGCCTCCAAGAGCAACAATAAAATCACAGCCATTTTCTTTTGCGAAGGCACCACCTGACATGACGGTTGACCTCAATGGATTTGCTTCAACCCGATCAAACACCGCCGTCTCTATTCCTGCCATTTTCAACTGATCTTCAACTCTAGCAAGATAACCGTTTGATCTTGCGGATTTACCACTAGAAATAACGATCAGAGCTTTCTTTCCCGGCATCTTCTGGGCGTGTAGATTGTTTAATTCACCTGCTCCGAACAGTATTCTGGTGGGCACATACATATTAAAATTCATATCTAATCCCCTAGATTCGAACCGTCTCACTCATCAGTCTGATTGAACGCCTGTTTTGCCATCGCAGCACTCTTCACCATTCTTCAGGCCAGGCCTTTTAATCCCATCTGGCGCGGGAACACTCCGGCCTATTCAATGCATAGAAAAATCATGTAAGGTATAAATATGCGGTACAAACCATTATGTTACATACTAACAGTATTGATACCAATGGATTCAACTGCTGGATAGACTATAGCCCAAGATCACCCAAAGAATGCTTACAAAAAAGCTTCGCCATTATCATCAGAAAGGCTTACACACAGGTGCCGCCGAAAGTGGAATATTATATGATAATAACTAATATGTTATACATTATAATTTGGGCAGAACTCATTATCTCCAATGCACTGTAAAGCCTATGCCTATGACTTATAATGCATC
The DNA here is from genome assembly GCA_035403205.1 of Methanothrix sp. GTDB lineage: Archaea > Halobacteriota > Methanosarcinia > Methanotrichales > Methanotrichaceae > Methanothrix. The sequence goes on from DAONES010000006.1 coordinate 15,884, forward strand.
GCCTATCTCTTCCTTGCCGTGGCGCTACACCCTTTGCCGGTATGGCCACCATGAAGCAGCCAGCAGAATATCATTAGCCTTCTCTCTGAGAAGGGATATTGCCACATCATCGTCATGCAATTGGCGGCATAGCTGCTCATAGTCTGTAAAATGATGCCGCCCGTAGCTGAGGAGCTGCTGTATTGATGGACGTGGAGTTCCGTAGTGCCTGGAGACTTCGCTATAGAAATCCCTGGGTGTGGATGTTATCTTGACATGGCAGTTATATGCTCGCTTAAGGGACCTGGAGTCATAAGATGATTTCACAGGCATGTAGTCGTCCTCGCTCAATTAGGCGCCTTTAAGATACCTGCTATTCTTAAAAGTTCTTCTTCCTCAATTCCAAGTTGCGATAGCAGAATCTAAGAACTGCGAAGTTGAACGTGAATTACCGCAACGATGCAGTCTCATGCTCACGAATCTTTAAAAAATGAGGTAAAGGGCCATATGTACTTGCGAGAGCCAGGATGGGCCGAATGTGCCAGCTCCTCTGATTAGTGAGGGCTTAGCCCAAGTCCACCTCAATAGCATCCATCATACCATCCTTTGCATCCAGCCAGATCATCGAAGCTAGAGCCGGCCAGTCTAAGATTAACGTAGTCCTGCAATCTGTATGAATAATAATTGCTGCATGGATTGTTGTACCATAAGTAATGGTAATTATCCCAATCGAGCGGATGATCCGGATCAAGAACACAAGAAATTGTCGTTGTGTCTGTCTCGCCACATAGCCTGCCCCATTTGTCTACAAATGCGCCGGGATAGACTTTTTTCACGCAGTTGTTTTGCTGCAAGATCCACTCATCGATAAGCTGACGAACAGATGGGTCCTCCCAGGGGTTGGCAGAGTTTGCCGGATTTGATGACGGGTTTGCCGGCGGATTTGCAGGTGTCTGAGGTTTATTGGAGATTCGCACCCAACGAGACCCGCCGTAATTCTCGGGCTTCTCCTGGGCCTCAAGCTCGTCATTGGAAATTATATTCAGGACCAGGTTTCCGTAGCCGGAGGCTCTGCCTTCCGGCACATCAGCATACTCCAGCGTGATTGTGTTTCCGTCGATGCTGCCCTGTGCCACGTTGGAAAACGTCTCAGGGGACCCATCTCCATCCCACCAGAGGACGTTTCCAATCTGCCTCAGGTAGTAGGTTCCACTGTCATCACAGCTCCACACCCCGGTTAGATCTAAGTTTGTATTTGCTCCCGTGATACTCTGATCATCGACGATGGCAACTCTCACATTATCAAGAGCAGGCCCATTGGCGGTATTTACCAGGCTTTCAAATGACAGTCTTGTAGTGCTGGAATTGGCAGTAAAATCCAATGACTTGGCCACCCATCCCATGTTCTCCGCGGTTTTGCCAGTCGTGTCGAACGAAAATTCCTGAGACCTATCATCTATCCGCACTTTAAGGACTTTTTCGACGGGATCGCCTCCGGGGTTGCCTGCCATATCAAAGAAGAGGCGGTAGGTCGTACCTGGGACGGTATTCAATGTTGTGCCAATTGTGCCAGCACCATAGGCGCTCAAATCTATGCTTCGACTGCCTTCTGAGGGCTGCCACAATCCTCCAATGTAATCTACACCCTCCCCACCTACGACCCATCCATTGATTTGAGTGCTATCCTTGGATAGGAAGTTCCAATTGCCTGGATCGATAGCTGCGTTCTCAAATCCTCCATTGATAATCACCTGGCCCTGCCCCAATGAGACCAGGATTAATAGCATAGCCGCTAATAGTAAACCTGCGAAAGATTGATTGCACATGTATGTCATTGATATTCCCTAAGGACTAAAAAGCTAACGTTGCAGCTGCTTTCAATCGCAGGAAGAATAGGAGCAGGACTGCATTCGCCCACACCTGTGCCGGGTGGGACAAACTGACAGGCTAAGACTGCAGAGCAATTGCAGAAAGCCAGGAAGGCGGCATAAATCGCAGCGGGGCATCGCCTGCGGGGTGCCGGTGCGGCACATGCTGCCGCGGCTTGAGGCATCCAACGCATTTGATGCCGATCCGATCTACTGTGATCAAAAGATGCCAAAACGATGCCCAGCGGCAGTGGCGACTATGACGCCGGAGGAGTGGTGCGGGACGCGATGATGGCGGGAAGAGTTCAGGCGAAAGCTGGGTGCCTGCTGGGGTCGGGCCTTCTGGTGGCGCTTACTTAGACTGGGCTAGATTATGTTTAATAGTAGCTGCTATCATAGAAAATGATTGATTAAAATAGTTTGAGATGAAATGAGGCTAGACGATGACCGAAGCTGTGTCCATCAAGAATGCCGAAGGCAATCTGGAAGAACTGCTCAATAGGCTGCCATTTGGTGAGTCCATCACATTGACCAGCCCGGAAGGCAGCCCAGTTGCCCTTTTGGTCTCGCTGAAATCAGGAAAGGCTGAGCGAAAGCCAGTTTCCGACTGGGATGCTCAAATGGATGAATTGGCCCAGAAGGTAAGCCTTGCCTGGAAAGGAGAAAAGAGTGCCGTAGAGGTTCTCCAGGAGACACGAAGGTGAGAATCACCATCGATGCCAGCGTTTTTGTTGCTTCAGCTCGATCTGATGAGCCAAATTACCTTTTGAGCAGAAAATTTCTTCGAGATGCGCGGTCCATGGAGGTTTACTGTCCCACTCTCGCCCTAGCCGAATGTGCCGCCGCCATTGCCAGGCAAACCAATGATCCGTATCTTGCCAGGGAACTCATCAACATGATTGAAAATTTTTCAGGAATACAGCTGTTTTCCCTTGATCATTCTCTGGCAAGGAGGGCCGCAGAAATCGCTGTAGAGCATCGCCTGCGGGGTGCTGATGCGGTGTATGCTGCCGTTGCCGATGCCTTTGATGCCGCTCTGGTCTCCTGGGATCAAGAGATGCTGAAGCGATGCCCGGATGCTGTGGCGACGATGACGCCGAAAGAGTGGTGCGAGAAGCGATGATGGGCGAGAAGAGTTCAGGGGAAAGCAGGGTGCCTGCTGGAGCCGGGCCTTTTGGCTGCGCTTGCTTGGGCTCGGGGTCTGCCTGGGCGCCTGGTGTGCGGCGGAGGTGGCAGGATAAACAATATTTCTGCTGGACCGGACTCTATGCATTTCTAAGTCTATGGTTAATTATTTGCCGCTATCTGCTGAGCGATGACGAACGAATCAAGCCATATATATCAAGAATTCACAGAGGATGTGCAGAGCCAATCCAATTCTTTCCAAAAGGTATTTAGTGCATGCAAGAGAAGATAATCGTAATGGCTGCTAGAACTAAGAAGATGCCGTCGAGAGCCAAGGCACTGAGAGAAAGGGGTGCCGAAGAGATCGATAAATCCATTAAATCATCTGATGCAGCAAGCTGCAGGCCATCTCTGCCTAAGATCAATGCGGATCAGATCGACGAGGATGATTTAACGAATGAAGAAGAGATGGCTGCAATAATGAAGTTAGAAGAGGTCTCTTTGCGAAAGTTCCTGGAAGACGAACCTGACATCTACACTCTGGAAGACCTGAAAGTCAGATACAAATGAAAGGCAAGATCGTTGCTATTCCGTTTCCATTTACTGATCTGAAGGGTGCCAAAGTGAGGCCTGCCCTTGTGATTTATGAAGGGCATGAGGATGTCATTGTGGCATTTATCTCTTCAAAAATACCTGCTGAGCTTTACAATGTCCATGTTCTCCTGACCAGAGAAACGCCCGGCTTCAAACTCTCCGGGCTGAAACGGGATTCCGTGATACAGTTGAATAAGCTCGCAACAATAGATAAATCTCTGATTGAAGGCGAGTTCGGAGAGATAGATTCCGAGCTTAAAGGGAAAGTTAGAAGGAAATTGATAGAGATATTTGATCGGTAACATCCGCTCTTGATAGCTATGGGCGTGGCTCGTGCCTGGCAGCGGCAGGCGGGTTGCCCACAAGGACTGTTTTTTGTGCAGACGAGGGGGGCCAGGTGAGCAACATTTCTTAAAAACACACGAGAGAAAGATGATCCCCCGCCCGCTCACGTGCGTGTGCTCGGCTGCGCGCGGGCGCCCTCCGCTGTAGCCACTGCTCGTAGTAATAACGCCGCAGCTGGGACTACCCGCCAGGCCCACAATGCGCAGGCTCGCCCCCTCCCGGGCCAGCATCTCCAGAAGATCCGCATGCGGCTCTATCAGGGCGCGGCAGAAGCGGGGGAACCGAGGCACTTCAATCTGATTTGCAATGCGATTCAAGGAGCAATGCTTTTATGCACATGCATCCAATTAAATCAAGGCGATAATATGGCGAACCCGACATCAAACGCTCCTTAATTTTACACGGAAAATCCTTTGCCATATGGCGGCACTACTGACATTCACGGCAATATTATCCAGGCAATTACAAAAGAGGAACAGGACGCAATGCTCGCCAAGGTAAGGAGAGCCTTCGAGAAGAAGTGATGACAGACATCACAATCGATACTGATTTGCTCTTCTATGTGTCGATGATCTATATAGGATCGTCAGGCTTTAAATATCATGAATCGGAAGTAATACCTATGCTTGAGAGTGTGGAGCGCAAGAGCCGGACGTCAGAGCTCCCTTATGATATGGAAGAGGAAGATGTCACCACAGGGCTAATGAAGCTCTCCGAGCTATCGCTGCATGACTTCTTGTCGAGCGAGCCGGATATCTACACGGACAAAGATCTTAAAGTCAGATACAGATGAAGGGTGACATTGTCCTCGTTCCTTTTCCAAATTCCGACTTGAGCACATGGAAGCGAAGGCCAGCTTTGGTTCTCTACGAAGACCCTCTGGAAAACGAAACAACAATTGCATACATCTCCTCGAAAATCCCAATGACTCTATCAGCAAATGATATATTGATAACAAGGGGAACGCCCTCCTTTGAAGAGTCCGGCTTGAATCATAATTCTGTCATCAAAATAAATAAAATTACAGCAATAAAAACCCATTTCATCGCCGGTTTGCTTGGATCTGCCGACGAAAGCTTGCAGGCGCAGGTCAATTCGGCCCTGGATGCATGCTTGAAGTTTCCAGTATCATTTTATTTATAAGCTGCTTGGAGCCTTAAGCCGGGGATGGCCTGTTCACCGGGCCTCGCTCCAGGATTCCCCACCCTTACCTTCATTTCCCCCCAGCCTCCTCCGCAGCAAAGGCAACCCCCCGCCGCGTGAGCTCCTCCAGCAGCTCCTCCATGAAAACACCCCGCCCGCTCACGTGCGCGTGCTCCGCCGCGCACGGCAGCCCGCCCGTGTAGCCGCTGCTCGTAGTAATAACTCCGCAACTGGGGCTTCCGGCCAAGCCCACAATGCGCAGGCTCGCGCCCTCCCGGGCCAGCATCTCCAGAAGATCCGCATGTGGCTTTATCAGGGCGCGACAGAAGCGGCGAAAATGGGGCACATCAAGCTGGTTTCGGGTTACAGCCCAGCGAGAGAGGCCCAGGTAGAGCGCCTCCGGGCAGGGCAGCTGGACCGTGTGCCCTTCCGGCTGAAAGGCGACAGGCGCGAGGCCCCTAACTCGTGTCAGCGGATTGAGCAGGCAATGGGCGACGACAGTGACCTCTTTTCCGGGGCCCCCAGCCCTGCATTCCGATGAAAATCCCATTTTAGGACGCCCTTGCCCAGATCGCGTGCTCAGATCACTTGACCGGCGGGAGAGAGATCATTTCTTCCACTGCTTGTTCTTGATGTACTGGTAGAAGCTGATGCCTTCCATATCATCGTAGAAGATGATGCTCTCCGCCCGCTCCCCAACCTTGATCTTCAGAGTGCTGTTGTGAAACTCATCCACGTACAGCACATCATCGATCACTTCAAGCGGCACAGTCTGAACGCTGTCCCATGCCAGGCCGGGCCTGACAAAATGCACATTCTTGTCGGTTGTCACCAGATAGCCCAGGACCTTGTCCATCATGCCCATCCTGGCGATGGCCAGCATCTCCTTGGATGCCCTGCTCTCCAGGATGGCAGGAGCAATCTGCACCAGCGTCTCCCCAGCGGCAGCCAGCTTCTTAGCAGTTCGATTAAGCTTTTTGGGAACCTCGACCCCCGGGCCGCCCGCGTCATTCGTCTCGGTCATCAGGTTACAATCTTCTCCAGGCAATCATTCTCGATAGCTATCCTCACCTCGCGCGCCAGCCTGCGGCCGGTGGACATGTTGGTGCGCCAGAGGGCATTTCCATAGGGATGGCCGACCGCCATGTGCACATTGGTCCCGCCGCCGATGCGCGGAGCGACATCGTAGATGTAGAAGTTCAGGTCTTTATCCACACAGGTCTGCAAACAGAATGGGCCGATGATGCCGGGGCTGTAATATTCCTGCGTCGCTGCCACATACTTCTCAGCGAGAACGAAGGCCTTCTCCAGTAGCGACTCGCGCAGAGTGGCAGAGTTGTGGCCGCAGACCGTGTACTCTGGATTGATCTGCTTGTCGTTGAGGGTGAGCTGCTGGGGCGCAGGCAGACGGCAGTGCCCGTCCAGAGAGGTCTCAAAGCGCCAGTCTATGCCAATCAACTCGATCTGCTCGCTGATGGGCGAATAGAAGAAGTCCAGATTGAAGACCGGCCCGATCACATAGCGCTCAATTCTGGCCAGCTCAATTCCATCCTGATCGATAACATTCTGGCGGAGAAGCTGATCTGCCTTCTGGCAGTACTCCTCATAGGAGGAAGCTGTGAAAAATCCCCTCTCCAGGGTCTTTACCGCATGGGGCAGCTTGACCATAACCAGCTCTTTGATATCCTCGGCCTCAACCGGCTCTGGGAAAGGCAGCCCCGCCTTCTCCAGTATCCAGTAATAATCCCTCTTGTCGCCGCGCTCCTCAGAGCGGAGCAAGTTTCGAGAGCCCAGAAGGGGAACCTGAAACTGATCTTCGACGGCATCAATGCCGCAGTAAGAGGTAAACGACCGGTTGGGCACGAAAAGGGTATTTTTGTCCTTGAGATGATCCTGGTTCTCCTGCTCCATAATCTGAGAGAACTTCTTGAGCATCAGGACCTCGTCTATCATGCCGTTTATAATTCTGCCAGATTTGTCCCGACCGGCGCGGAAATACTTGGCATAGGGCTTCTCCCGCCCCTCCTGGCATACCGCCAGCGTCCGGAAATTCTCCTCTACTGCGCCGTCTGCCGTGTCCAGGGCAGAATGGGATGCAATCATCCCGATTCGCAGATCATCGAGGTCGTATCCCCTCAAGACCTCCAATACCTTGCTGCGATCCATCAAGTCAGAGCACCTCAAAATAATTATGTTGTCCTCTCATATTTCCATCCCGATTTATCAAGATGACCCCACCCCACCACCTGGAGCGCGCCTGCGACGCATCTGCCATCAGAGCGGCGCACTCATGCAAGGCGCGAGCCATCAGCCTGCACGATTTCCTTCCTCGAAATCCGGGCAGAAGCTAGGCCTTTCCTTTCGCAGTTATAGTTCCTTTGCTCATCTGTACGCCCGGCAGATGGGCGCCTGCCGCAATGAAGATTTCGCCGCGGATTTCACCGCAAATTGCGCCGCAGATTGTTCCGCAAAGATGCTAGCCCGGATTATGCCCGCACAACATCTGCTCATATCGCTCATTGAGGCGCGCATGCCGCACTGTTGGCTGCAGAAACAGGCGAATTCGTCGCGACCGCATCCCGCCCCCACTGAGGATTTCGCGCCCAGGGATCATGGTCGATGGCAATTAGGTTTTTCGTGCATTACTTTAATATATCTAATTCTCAGGAGAATATAGCCAACCGATATGGAGTTGAGTCTTTTGGCGGGCAGAGCTTGGAAGTTTGGAGACGATATCGATACGGATGCCATCATTCCCGGGCGCTATCTGATCATCAATGATCCGGGAGAGCTGGCAGTTCATCTATTCGAGGGCGTTCGCCCGGAGATGGCAAAGGCGGTTTCTTTTGGCGACTATGTTGTGGGTGGGGAGAACTTCGGATGCGGTTCCTCCCGAGAGCATGCTCCCATCGCCATGAAAGGCGCAGGAGTAAAAGCAGTCGTAGCCAAATCATTTGCCAGAATATTCTTCAGAAACTCCATCAACATCGGCCTGCCTCTGTTTATCTGCCCCCAGGTGGATAGAATCGCCGATGGCGCAGAGATAGAGATAGACATGACCGGCGGCGTGATCTACAATAGATCCCGCTCGGAAAGCTACAAAACGACACCCCTTCCCGACTTTCTCCAGGAGATTGTCGATGCGGGAGGACTCGTGGAATATACCAGACGACATGTTGCCAAGGTGACGGCATGAACTACAAAGTACCAGTTATCCCAGGTGACGGCATCGGCCCGGAGATCATAGCAGAGGGCCAGAAAGTTTTGCAGGCAGCAGCAGATAAATACAACTTCTCCCTGGATTGGATTGAGTATTCCCTGGGAGCGGAGCACTACCTGAAGACAGGCGAGCTTGTAAGCGAAGAGACCCTGAAAAGTCTGGGACGCTATCCTGCCATCTACCTGGGTGCCATCGGCGACCCACGGGTGAGGCCGGGAGTCCTGGAAAAGGGCGTCCTGCTGGCCATGCGGTTCTACTTCGATCAGTATGTGAACCTCCGCCCCGTCAAGCTCCTGGAAGGCGTCTGGACTCCACTCAAGGATAAGACGCCCAAAGACATCGATTTCGTGGTAGTTCGCGAGAATACCGAGGACTTTTACGTCGGGATCGGCAGTCGCGCACGCCGGGGCAAGAGCCACGCGGATTTTGAAATCAAGCGAACCCTCTACAATATAAAGTTCGGCCTGGATATCGATACAGATAGCGAGGAGATCGGCTACCAGATAGGAGAGATCAGCCGCGAGGGCACCAAGCGGGTCATAAAGTATGCCTTTGATCTGGCGGCAAAGAGGCAGAATAAGGTGTCTTCTGTTGATAAGGCCAATGTGCTCAGCGATATCTATGGCTTCTGGCGCGAGGTCTTCCTGGATGTCGCCAAAGGCTACCCACAGGTTAAAACCGATTTCAACTTCGTTGATGCCATCACCATGTGGTTTGTCAAGAACCCGGAGTGGTTTGATGTCATCGTCGCTCCCAATATGTTCGGAGATATCATCACCGACCTTGGAGCCATGATTCAGGGCGGCCTGGGACTGGCGCCCGGTGCAAACCTGAACCCTGAGGGAACCAGCATGTTCGAGCCCATTCACGGCTCAGCACCCAAATACAAGGGACAGAATAAGGTCAACCCCATTGCCACGATATGGTCTGGTGCGCTCCTCCTGGATCACCTGGGCCAGGGCAAAGCGGCTGCGGACATAATCGCCGCCATTGAGCGGAACCTATTTGAAGGGAGGATAAAAACATACGATTTGGGAGGAAGCTCGACCACCTCTGAGGTTGGCTCGGAGATAGCTCGCCTAGTGGGACTTGTCTAAGTCCCACCAGGGAAAAAGCTTTTATGTGGGATGCTTTTATTCCAAACTGCGTGCAGATTAAACGGCTTGAGGCATGTCAGGCAGCGGGGGCTCGTAGCTCAGTTAGGCAGAGCGTCTGGCTTTTAAATTTTTGTATGAAGATACCAGGTGGTCGAGGGTTCAAATCCCCCCGAGCCCGTTTGGGATTTCCTGGCCTGTTTGCTGCTCCTTCTCCAATAAGGTGGTTTCAGTGACCAAGTTTGCCGTAAAAGATCATGAAATGGTTCCGGAACATGTGCTGCTTACTCCGGAAGAGTGTGAGCAGGTGCTGAGTGCATATCACATCGACGCCCCTCAGCTGCCTAAAATTCACGTAACCGACCCGGCGGCCAAAGAGATAGAGGCCAAAGTTGGCGATATTATCAAGATAATCCGAAAGAGTACAACTGCTAAGCAATCGATCTTTTACCGGCTGGTAATCGATTAAGGGTGGTCTTTTGCTCGATAGAAATGTTCTTTATGGCTCCTATTTTACCAGGGACAAGCTGGTGCACCATCACATAAACTCATTCAATGATTTTATAGATAAAGGCTTGCAGAAGGTTATTGATGAAGTGAGCATCATCGAGACCAATATCGAGAACACTTATGTGAAGCTGGGCAAGATCAGGGTGGGCAAGCCCGTAGTTCGCGAAGCGGACGGCTCCGTCGAGAGGCTCTATCCAAATGATGCCAGGCTTCGCAATCTGACCTATGCTTCCCCAATCAAGCTGGAGATGACCATCGTCGAGGGCGAGACAGAAAAGGACCTGGTCGAAGCAGACATCGGCACGCTGCCCATTATGCTCAACTCCAAGATCTGTAACCTCTCCGGGCTTACGGCGGACGAGATGATTACCTTCGGAGAGGACCCTTCGGACCCCGGCGGCTATTTCGTGGTCAACGGCTCAGAAAGGGTCATTATGACTCTGGAGGACCTGGCTCCAAACAAGATCCTGGTCGAATACAACCAGCGCTACGATGAGAACATCGAGGTGGCCAAGGTCTTCAGCCAGAGGCAGGGCTACCGCTCGTTGGTCATTGTGGAGCGGGGCCGCCGTTCCATCCTCGAGGTATCCTTCCCCTCAGTCTCCGGAAGGCTCAACTTTGTGACCCTCCTGCGATCTTTAGGCATGGAGACAGATATGGACATAGTGAAATCCGTATCAGATAACCCTGAAATCATCAAGTTCATGCTTGAGAACCTGGAGGAAGCTGAGGTTTCGACCAACGATGAGGCTCTTGAAAAGATCGGTGCCCGCGTGGCTGCCGGCCAGGCCAAGGAATACCAGAAGAAGAGAGCAACCTACGTCCTGGACAGGTACCTGCTTCCTCACATCGGCGTGGATGAAAAGGATCGCTTTTCCAAGGCGCTCTTCCTCTCGCGCATGGCTGAAGCCTGCTTCGAGCTGGCCCTGGGGCGACGCGGCGAGGACGATAAGGACCACTACTCCAATAAGAGGCTGAAGCTCTCCGGAGATCTGATGGAAGACCTGTTCCGGGTGGCCTTCAACCGTCTAACCAGAGACATTAAGTACCAGCTGGAGCGGGCCAGCATGAGAAACAGAGATCTCAATGTAGTGACCACGGTTCGCGCCGATGTCCTCACCGAGAGAATGATCCATCCCCTGGCCACAGGAAACTGGGTCGGCGGGCGCACAGGCGTCTCTCAGCTTTTAGATCGCACCGACTACATGGCGACATTATCTCATCTGCGTCGCGTGATCTCACCCCTCTCCCGATCTCAACCGCACTTTGAGGCCAGAGATCTTCATGCCACCCAGTGGGGTCGCATCTGTCCTAGCGAGACTCCGGAAGGGCCGAACTGCGGCCTGGTGAAAAACTTCGCCCAGGGAGTGGAGCTATCCAAGGGCGCGGAAGATTCCGTTAATATCAAGAAAATACTGTATGACTTGGGCGTAATTGCAGTGGGTGGTAATGTTGTCTGAAGCTGTGATTTCGGGCGCTAGAATTTATTTAAATGGTGAGATCATAGGCCATCATGATGATCCAAAGGCATTGGTCACAAATTTGCGTCGCTTGAGGCGTTCCGGCAGCATCAGCAGCCAGACGAATGTGGTCTATTTCGAGGATACCAATGAGATTTTCATGAACAACGATGCCGGCCGGGCGAGAAGGCCGCTCATCATCGTGGAGAACGGAAAGGCTCTGGTAACCGAAGAGCATGTAGACAAGATAAGGACCGGCGAGATGACCTTTGCCGACCTTGTGTCATCGGGCCTGGTGGAGTATCTGGATGCAGAGGAAGAGGAGAACACCCTCATCGCCATCTGGGAAGGCGATATCACGCCCGACCACACCCATCTGGAGCTGGATCCCTCTCTGATTTTGGGCATCGCCGCGGGCCTTGTGCCCTATCCGGAGCACAATGCCAGCCCCAGGAACACCATGGGCGCAGGAATGGTAAAGCAGTGCCTGGGAATGTCTACCGCCAACATGAGGCTGCGGCCGGACACGCGCGGCCATTATCTGAACAGCCCGCAAAAAGGAATCGTCAGGACCAAGACCTCGGGCGCCATAGGCTTTGAGGAGAGGCCTGCCGGCCAGAATTTCGTTGTGGCGGTCCTGGCCTACGAAGGATACAACATTGAAGATGCCCTGGTCATGAACCGCGGCTCAATCCAGCGCGGCCTCGCGAGAAGCCACTTCTTCCGGGTCTCTGAGGCAGAGGAGCGAAAGTATCCGGGCGGCCAGGAGGACAAGTTTGAGATTCCCGATGTTGAGGTCCGGGGAGCGCGGGGCAGCGAAGCCTATGACCAGTTGGACTCCGACGGTCTTGTAAACCCCAATGCCTATGTGGGCCCCAATGATGTGCTCATCGGCAAGACCAGCCCGCCCAGATTCCTGGAGGAGCCGTCCGAATTCGGCCTCACGACCCAGCAGAGGCGGGAGACGTCGGTTACCATGCGATCCAACGAGAAGGGTGTGGTGGACATGGTCATCCTCACCGAATCCTCCAACGGCAACCGTCTGGCCAAGGTAAAGACCAGGGACCAGAGAATTCCGGAATTGGGCGACAAATTCGCATCCAGGCACGGCCAGAAGGGCGTCATCGGATTGATTGTCCCCCAGGAGGATATGCCGTTCACAGAGTCTGGCATGGTGCCGGATCTGCTGCTCAATCCTCATGCCATCCCGTCACGAATGACTGTGGGCCACGTCCTGGAGATGATCGGCGGAAAGGTGGGATCACTGGAAGGCAGATTTGTGGATGCCACCGCTTTCCTGGGCGAAAACGAGCATGACCTGCGAAGCGCTTTGAAGAAATTCGGCTTCTCGCACACCGGCAGAGAGATACTCTACAATGGCGCCACCGGCCTGCAGATCATGGCCGACATCTTCGTAGGAGTGATCCTCTACCAGAAGCTCTATCACATGGTCACAGGCAAAATGCATGCCCGTTCCCGCGGTCCTGTTCAGGTGCTAACTCGCCAGCCAACCGAAGGCCGGGCTCGTGAAGGCGGACTGAGATTTGGTGAGATGGAAAGAGATGTGCTCATCGCACATGGAGCAGCCCTGGCTCTGAAAGAGCGTCTGGTTGATGAGTCGGACAAAGTGACTGAGCTGGTTTGCAGCCATTGCGGCATGATTGCCATCCATGACCGAAGGAGAAATGCGGACTTCTGCCCGACCTGCGGAGCGGATACGGAGATCTATCCCGTGGAGATGAGCTATGCCTTCAAGCTTCTGCTCGACGAGATCAAATCATTAGGTGTAGCGCCTCGACTAATCCTGGAAGACGCGGTTTAGGTGGAAAATATGACGGTCCCCAAGAGAATTGGCAAGATCCGCTTCGGCCTCATCTCGCCACAAGAGTTTCGGAAGATGAGCGTGGTAAAGATCATCACCGCAGATACATACGATGATGATGGTTTTCCTATTGAAATGGGCCTCATGGACCCGAGGCTTGGTGTCATAGATCCCGGACTGCGCTGCCGATCTTGCGGCGGCAGGCCCGGCGAGTGTCCCGGACACTTTGGCCATATCGACCTCATTGCCCCTGTGATTCACGTGGGCTTTGCTAAATTGATCAGAAAGATACTGAGGGCAGTTTGCAGAGACTGCTCCCGCCTCATGCTCAAAGAGAACGATAAGAAGATGTACCTCGGCCAGATCCAGGAATTGGAGAGGCTGGGGCAAATGACCGACGACACTGTCAACAAGGTCTTCTCTGAGGCTCGCAAAAACAAGACATGTCCCTATTGCGGAGCGCCTCAGAAGGAGATCAAATTTGAGCGGCCCCTCTCCTATATCGAAGACGGCCATAAGCTCACGCCATCGGATATACGCGATAGATTCGAAAAGATCCCGGATGAAGATATTGCAGTCATGGGCATGAACCCGGCCACCGCCCGTCCGGAATGGATCATACTGACTGTGCTGCCGGTGCCTCCCGTTACCATGCGCCCCTCCATCACACTGGAGTCCGGTCAGAGAAGCGAAGACGACCTCACTCATAAGCTGGTGGACATCATCAGGATCAACCAGCGATTCCAGGAGAACCGTGAGGCAGGCGCGCCCCAGTTAATCATTGAAGACCTGTGGGAGCTGCTCCAGTATCATATCACCACGTTTCTCGACAACACCGTCTCAGGCGTTCCCCCCGCCCGTCACCGCAGCGGCAGGCCGTTGAAAACGCTCTCTCAGAGGCTAAAGGGCAAAGAAGGGCGGTTCAGAGGATCACTATCAGGCAAACGTGTTAACTTCAGCGCCAGAACGGTCATCTCTCCTGACCCCAATCTCAGCATCGGTGAGGTAGGCGTGCCCAGGGAGATCGCCATGGAGCTGTCCGTTCCCATGATTGCCAACGCCAGAAACATGGAGCTGGTGAAGACCTATGTCAGGCGCGGACCGGAGCGGCATCCCGGCGTCAATTATGCCACCCGCCCGGACCAGAGGCGTGTGAAGGTGACTGAGAAGAACTGCGAGGAGGTAGCCGAGCAGATCGACATCGGCTGGAAGATAGACCGGCAGCTTTCCGACGGAGATATAGTCCTCTTCAACCGCCAGCCGTCCCTGCACAGAATGTCCATCATGTCCCATCGCGTTAAAGTCATGCCCTACAAGACATTCAGGCTCAATCCCGCCGTCTGCCCGCCTTACAACGCAGACTTCGACGGCGACGAGATGAACATGCATGTGCCCCAAACCGAGGAAGCGCGTGCCGAGGCTGAGATCCTCATGAGGGTACAGGAGAACATCCTCTCGCCCAGATTCGGCGGCCCCATCATCGGCGGAATACACGATTACGTGACAGGCTCGTTCCTGCTCACCCACGGCAGAAAGCCCATCGCCCGGCGCGAGGTCATGGAGCTGCTCAAAAAGTTCAATATCCCGGAGCTTCCCGAGCCTGAGGGCGTGGCCGACGGCAAACCCTACTGGACAGGAAAGCAGATATTCAGCCTCGTTCTGCCAAGAGGCCTGAACCTGACGTTCAAGGCGGACTTCTGCTACAACTGCGATGTCTGCAAAGGCGCCGATTGCGAGAACGATGCATTTGTGATAATTGAAGATGGCCACCTCCTGAAAGGAACCATCGATGCCGAGGCTGTGGGCGCTTTTAAGGGCAAGATAACAGACAGGATAATAAAGGAGTACAGTCCCTCCGTGGCAAGTGAGTTCCTGGACAGGATGACACTTCTGGCTCTGCGGGGAATCATGCATGCGGGATTTTCCTTCGGCATAGATGACGAGGACATTCCCGAGGCTGCAGTAGATCAGATTGAGGAGACGACCAGAACCGCTCGCGAGAAGAGCCGGCAGCTCATCGAAGCCTACAATGCGGGCGAACTGGAGCCTCTGCCGGGCAGAACGCTCGATGAGACCCTGGAAATGAGGATCATGCAAACCCTGGGCAAAGCAAGGGATACGGCAGGCAAGATCGCAGGCCGTCACCTGGGCTTGGACAACTCCGGAGTGGTCATGGCAGTGAGCGGTGCACGCGGCAGCATGCTCAACCTCACCCAGATGGCGGCATGCGTCGGCCAGCAGTCGGTGCGCGGCGAACGCATCATGCGCGGCTATGCAGGAAGGACGCTGCCTCACTTCCGACCGGGAGACCTGGGCGCAGAAGCACACGGATTCGTGGAATCGAGCTACAAAGGCGGCCTCAACCCCACGGAATTCTTCTTCCACGCCATCGGTGGTCGCGAGGGTCTGGTGGACACGGCCATCAGGACATCCCAGAGCGGTTACCTGCAGCGCAGGCTGGTAAATGCTCTGCAGGATCTGGAGGTAAGGTACGACGGCACAGTCAAGGAGACAAGGGGCATGATCGTCCAGTTCCGGTATGGAGAAGATGGAGTGGATGCATCCCGCCGAGACTATGCGAGTACCGATAACGTGAGGCGCATCATAAAGAATGTGCTGAAGAAGGAGTCGGCATGATCCTCACAGAAAAAGATATAACAGAGAAGCTTGGGCAGCTCGACCTTCCCCAGAGCATAAAAGAGGCAATAGAAGGCGGGCTAAAAGGAGCTACCGTAAGCAGCGAGCAGATGGAGGAGATCATATCCCAGGTCTCTTCCGACTATGAGCACTCAAGGGTCGAGTCGTGCGAGGCGGTGGGCGTTGTCGCGGCTCAGTCCATCGGCGAGCCAGGCACTCAGATGACCATGCGTACCTTCCACTACGCAGGAGTAGCTGAGATCAACGTAACACTGGGTCTGCCCAGGCTCATTGAGATCGTAGATGCCAGAAAGATACCATCCACGCCGACCATGACCATAAGGCTTAATCAGGATTATGCCCACGATCGTGACCTGGCGAGGGAAGTGGCTTGGGCGATAGAGTCCACCTCCATTCTCCACTTGGGATCCATAGCTACCGATCTAGCGGAGATGAATGTGATCATTGAGCTGAACCCGAGCGCACTGGAGCAACGCAAGATCACCGCAGAAGAGGTGGCTTCAAGGCTGAAAGAGGAGACGGGCCTGTCCGTTGATCAAAAAGAGAACCTGCTGGTGATGGTCCCCAAGGAGCCCTCCTACAGGGAGCTACTACAGCTGGTAGAGAAGATCAAACGAATATCGCTCAAAGGAGTAGAGGGCATCAAGCGGGTCGTCATCCGCAAGGAAGGCGACGAGTATGTCCTTTACACGGAAGGATCCTCGATCAAAAAGGTCATGCAGTTTGAGGGTGTTGACCCAACCCGCATTAAGACCAATAACATAAGCGAGATCGGTGAGGTACTTGGCATTGAGGCGGCCCGAAATGCTATTATTAATGAAGCCACGGACACGCTACGTGAGCAGGGTCTCTCCGTAGATGTGCGGCACATCATGCTTGTGGCAGACATCATGACCGTGGATGGCGAGCTGAAACAGATTGGACGACATGGCGTCTCAGGCGAAAAGGCCAGCGTGCTGGCCAGAGCGGCCTTCGAGGTCACAGTCAACCACATTCTGGATGCGGCCATTCGCGGAGACATAGACGATCTGAGAGGAGTGACCGAGAACGTAATCGTTGGCCAGCCGATACAGCTGGGAACAGGTGACGTTACGCTGGTCGCAATGAAGAGATGAGGTAATAACGATGATAAACGTAGATAGAGCCCTGAGAAGTTCCATTAGAACCGGAAAAGTGGTGCTGGGATCGAATAGGACCGTTGAAACAGGACTTGACGGACAGGCTAAACTCATAGTGTTTGCGGCAGACTGCCCTGTGGATGTAAGAATGAAGCTGGAGACCATAGACGTCCCAGTCTACGGTTACCAGGGTATGGGCAAGGACCTCGGATCTGCCTGCGGAAAACCCTTCTCCGTGGCCGCCTTGGCCATCATCGAGCCAGGTGACTCGGAGATAA
>DAONES010000007.1:0-32963 GCA_035403205.1 Methanothrix sp.
AGGATATTTCAATAATCGCTGTGGGCGGCTACAATGAAATTGGCCGCAATATGACAGCGCTGAGGATCGGAAAGGATATTGTGGTAATGGACATGGGAATCCGGCTGGACAGGGTGCAGATTCACGAGGACACTGACGTGGAATCGCTGCATGCCGCAGACCTGATCAACATGGGTGCGATTCCCGACGACAGCATAATGCAGAGCGTTGACGGAACGGTAAGGGCCATCGCCTGCACTCACGGCCACCTGGACCATATCGGTGCCATCTCCAAGCTGGCCCACAAGTATCATGCCCCGATCATTGCCTCGCCGTTCACGGCTGACCTCATCAGTCAGGAGATCAAGTCAGAGAAGATCTTCGGGGTAAAAAATCCCCTGAATGTGATGAAAGCGGGAGAGCGCTTTCCCATTACCGAAGACATTGAGCTCGAGTTCATTAGGGTGCAGCACAGCATAGTAGACTGTGTTTTTGCTGCCATTCATACGCCCAAGGGCATCATAATTTATGCCAATGATTTCAAGATAGACCGGTCTCCGACTCTGGGCGAGCCGCCAGACTTCGCCCGGCTGCGGTCCCTGGGAAAGCAGGGTGTTCTGGCGCTGATAACCGAGACCACCAATGCAGCCATCTCCGGAAAGACGCCCTCCGAGAAGATCGCCAAGGACCTGGTCTGGGATGTGCTTCTTGGAACAGAGGAGTCCAAATCCGGCATTATGGTCACCACCTTCTCCTCTCACATTGCCCGCATTCGAGCAATAATTGAGGCCGCTCATAAGATGGGACGCAAGCCAGTGCTTCTGGGCCGCTCCATGGAGAAGTACTGGGGCACGGCCATGAGAACGGGCTATGCGGGTCAGGGAGATGTGACCGTCTTTGGCAGGCGCAAGTCTGTGGACAAAGCCCTGAAGAGGATGATGACCGAGGGCAAGGACAAGTATCTGCCCATTATGACCGGGCATCAGGGCGAGCCCGGAGCCATCTTAAGCCGGGTAGCGAACGGCGAGACCGACTATAATGTGGAATCCGGGGATAAGGTCATCTTCTCGGCAGGAATTATTCCTCAGCCGCTCAATGAGTCGAACAGACACACGGTTGTCACCAAGCTGAAGATGAGGGGAGCCAGGATTTACGATAATGTGCATGTATCCGGGCATGCCTGCCGGGAGGATCACTGGGAGCTTCTGCGCATGATCCAGCCGGAGCATGTCATACCCAGCCACGGAAATCTGGTCACCCACAGCAATTATCTCATGATGGCTGAGGAGACTGGATACTCGCTTGGGTCCAACTTCCATCTGGTGAGGAACGGCCAGGAGCTTGTGATCGATTAAGCGAATCAAGTAGTTAAAAAAAGGCAAATCAGGCGAATCAAGGAGGAGAGCGAGATTGACGAAAAAGATTGCTAAAGAACTGGACCGGGAGCTGCAGGCACGGGCTGATCTGGTCACGGAGGCCATCGATAGTCTCCTGCCGATAGTGCATCCCCGTCCCCTCTACGAAGCCGGCAGGCATCTGGTGGATGCGGGAGGAAAGAGGCTGCGGCCAACTATGCTGCTGCTGGCGGGGGAAGCCGCAGGCGGCGACGCATCTGCGCTCGCTTCGGCTGCCGTATCCATTGAGCTGATTCATAACTTCACTCTCATTCATGACGACATCATGGACAATGCCGATGTGAGGCGCGGCAGGCCTGCGGTTCACAAGCTCTGGGGTCTGTCCGGCGCCATCCTGGCGGGCGACACCCTCTACTCCAAGGCTTTTCAGGTTCTAGGGATCACGAAAGCCCGGCCAGATCTGATTTTAGGGGCGATGAATATGCTCTCCAGGACCTGCACCGCCATCTGCGAAGGCCAGTGGCTGGACATGGAGTTTGAGGCCAAGGAGCGGGTCTCTGAGGCGCAGTACTTGGAGATGATTGAGAAGAAGACCGGGGTTCTCTACGGAGCGGCTGCCGGAATGGGCGGGCTTCTGGCCGGGGCCACGCCGCAGGAGGTTGCAGCTCTTGATGAGTTTGGCAGGCTGACCGGGATGGGATTTCAGCTTCAGGATGATGTGATCGACCTCATCACCTCAGAGAAGGTCTCGGGCAAGAGGCAGGGCGGGGACCTGATTGAGGCCAAGAAGACGCTGATCATCATCCATGCCCTGGCAAACAATGTGTCAGTTCCAGTCTTCGGCAAGAAGGATGCCACTGCCGAGGAGATACTGGACGGCATTGCCGTTCTGGAGAAGAGCGGATCGATTGAGTACGCTAGGTCAAGGGCGGAGGAGATGGTCACTCGCGGCAAGAAGGCCCTGCAGGTTCTGCCTGAGTCGAAGGCGAAGGAGACTCTGCTGGAGCTGGCGGACTACATGGTTAAGAGGCACTACTAACGATCACGCCTGACAGAGGCCCGGTAGAGGAGGGCCTCTAAATTTCAAGGAAATCAGATAGTCTCATCTGTCGTCTTAGCTTTGGTATGTTCAATAACTTTTCAAAGTTCTTTCTAAGCACGTCCGCTCTTTGATTAATAATAAGGTCTTCAAAGAATGAAATCATCGTTGTATAATTGCCTTCATTTCCCAACTTCAAAGCTTGAATATATTTGATCCGGTCTTTTCCCAAAAAAAGCAATTTGGGATACCGTGGCTTATTCCTAATCAGCAAATAATTGAAGAGTTCTCTTCCAACTCTGCCATTGCCATCAATGAATGGGTGTGTCAACTCGAAGTTATAATGAAATAATACTGCCTCTTCAAAGGGATGGTATCCTTTCTCCAAGTTTTCATAATACGTTTTTATCAAATTATTGAGCTCATCTTCTATCTCGATATGGGGGGTTACCCTGAGGTCACATCCCATGATTCCTATCATGTCAGATCTTCTGAAGACTCCTGCAGATTCGGTATCAATATTATTCATAATTATGGCATGAATATTTCGGATAAAACTAATATCAATTTTTTTTATATATCTATCTCTATATTCAACTAATCTTTTAAAATTTTGCACTTCGTTAATCTCTCTTAAACTCTTTCCATTTGGCGGTATGTCGTTTATTAGAAGATCATAGGCTTCCTTCACAGTGAATGTATTTCCCTCTATCGAAGTAGTTCCCTGTATGTAATTTATTTCAAACTCTTCTTCATATTTTTCCAATTCATTGGTCGTTAAAAGGTTTGTAAATGATTTATATAAATACCTTAATCGTTCCAATCCCATTATTTGCTCATTTGAGAGATACCTGGGAACGTAACATTCGCTGCTGGCTCTAGCCGCTTTTTCTACTGCGCCCAGCTCCAATTGTGTGGAATATTTTTTCTTTAATATTTCGAGCTCTTGTGCGGATGGAGGACTCCCACTGCCCAGATATTTGCGCATCCTCACGTTTTTCTTGCCTACGCTAATCTCTTTCACAAGAAAGTATCTAGGTGTTCCCTTCTTTGTATAGGATAATTCAACTCTATAATGTTGAACCATGTGCAACCTTGAGGAGCAGGCAGAATATAAGCTTTTCTCAAAATTGGCTCCACCTCAAAGAAAATCTCGATGGCCGCATCGCAGTAGCACGTAATACCGCACTGTCTCACGAAATAAGCTGCAACTCCTGACGGAGCCATCAAATGGCGGTCAAATGAGGTCTCGCTAAATAGCCTCCCTTCGGCCTGAAAGCACCCAAGTATCTGTTACCAGTCCCTGTGCCACCCCTGTGCCACCTGATTTCCCGAGGCTGCAGATCGATCCGAGCAGGCGAGAGCCGGACGAGGCCCTCAAAGCCGAGTTCGAGGAGTCGATGGGCAAACTGGAGCCTGTGCAGGAGCGGATCAGGCAGACGGATGAACTGATCGACGCGGTGGTCTACAGGCTGTACGCTCTCACTGAAGAGGAGATCGGGATTGTGGAAAATGCAGGATCATAGTACTTACTACTACTATCACCACAAAGACACAAAGCGCACAAAGGACTCACAAAGAAAAATTATTAAATTCTGGTTAGGATATATTTTGTCTATTCGTCTTTGTGCGTTCTTTGTGAGCTTTGTGCCTTTGTGGTGAAATCGTAGTCCGTAGTGTGTATCTCCATTTCTTGACCCCGTTTATTTAGCCGCGCCCATTTCACACCGATACCACCCGCCGGGAGACTGCGGAGGCGCTGCGGGCCGAGTTCAAGGGGTCGCTTCGCAAGCTTCTGCTGCTCTTGGAGCGGATCAGAAAGACGGATGAACTGATCGACGCGGTGGTCTACAGGCTGTACGGGCTGACGGAAGAGGAGATAGCAATCGTGGAAGGCAGAGAGACAGCGAAATAGAGATCCCACCCAGGGAATTGCCACCAAGCGGCAAATTTCAAGAAGAGCAGAAATCAGGGCGGCATAGGCCGATCAACCATAAAACGCCAAGTATCCAAGCTTGCAAGGCACTGGGGCGCACGGCCTGCCTGCAAGCGCAAAACCGCGTGCGTCAGCCCCCATCCCCCCCAGAAGCTGCTCGCCGATACCGCGGCCGCGTAATGAACGGCTGAGTGTCGAGCTGCTGCTAAAGGCCGCCCAGGAGGAGGCCCAGGCAGAAGCAAGCGTGTGTGCGATATTTGGCCAAGCCCTTATGTGATCATTATTTTTTATCCAGAACCTTGATGAGGTGATAGCCGAACTGGGTCTTCACCGGCCCCAGGATCTTGCCCTTCTCGCCCTCGAAGGCTGCTTTCTCAAACTCCGGAACCATTCTGTTCTTGCCAAACCATCCCAAATCCCCGCCGCTCTTGCCTGAGGGGCACTGAGAGTACTTCCGGGCCATCTCGGCAAAGCTCTCCTGTCCGGATGCCAGCTTTTCTGCTATCTCTTTTGCCTTCTTTTCCGTCTTGCACAGGATATGGGCGGCATGAACTTCTTTGACCATGAATGGCCTGTGTAGAAATAGAGAGATAAAAAGCTATTCGATGATCTCCTGCACCCGGCCCACCTGGCCGTCCTGCAGCCTCACCTTGATTCCGTGGGGATGGGTTGGGGAGTTAGTCAGAAGCTCTTTTACGATTCCTCGCGTTCGCTTGCCTGTGCGCTGGTCCTTCTTGAGGATGACATCCACAGTCAGGCCAGGGCGGATGTCTTTTCTCTGGCGTCCATTTAGCGTCATTATTCTGCAAACCTCATTTCACGTCCATCCTGTCCCGGCATAAAAAGGATTTGCGTTCTTTATCAGAATCTCAATGATACAGCCTCGGATGGGTGAGCATCTGCCGCCAAATAGAAATATCAATAATGCGGAGCGCTTATTTCCCACGAGCAGGGAGATGCGGAACACGGCACTTGCTATACATTCTGCGCAGATGAAAACGGAAATGAGGTGCTGGATTCAGAACAGGAGCGCGCTTTAGGCCGCAGCCGAGGCATGGAGATCATCCTGCTCGCAGGAAACATAAACGGCAGTCTGCATAATGTTACCCTGCCCAGGCTGGCATCGGCGATCAACCAGAGCTCTGCACTGAAGGCAAAGTATAATGAGACTCTGATGAATACTACTATCAGTGAGGATTTCAATAACACAACTTTGATTCAATTGATAAATTCCACTGGCCTTGAGCTTGTCAAATGATTCTAATTCGAGAGCAAGGCAATTGGAACACCGAAGAGATAAAGAAGGCCAATGATCACCGGCTGGTGAACAAGATAGATGGCCAGCGAGTTCTGTCCCAGAAAGGCCAGAACTCCGGATATGGCGGACACCGAAAGGTCGGGCAGGAAAAAGCTGCGCCGGTATTCGGGATAAAGCAGGCCGCCCAGGCCCATGCCCAGCAGAATCACCCCGAACCAGGGGATGACAGGAAAGTAGTCGACCGAATAGAAGTTCACTGGAGCCAGCCCCAGCCAGAGCAGCCAGGGAAAGCCGACGTGGATCGCCGCTAAATATTTTCCTAGTAATATAAAGGCTATTCCGAAAACGAAGCTTTCTTTTTGCAGCCTGAGAAAGGGATAAGCCAGGAGCAGCGATAGGCCGATGAGATGCAGCACCCCGAAGACGATGAATCCCCTGCCGATGGTGAGATAGGTGACCAGGGTCACTCCCACTGCCAGGCTCAGAATCCAGGCGCTCCGCTTCAGAAGATGAGGGAAGAAATCCATCTCTCGCCTCATATTTCGGGATCGGGAGTAGCTCAGAGTAAGAGAGATGCCGACAAGGAGAAGAAAGAGCGAGGCTGCGGTGCGGGCCATCGCCAGCGGAAAGCCTGATGAGACATCTATATCATAGACTGCAAAGTAGTTAAGATCGAAGAGCAGGTGATAGAGGACCATGAGGAGGATGGCGCAGCCCCGCAGCAGATCAACCTCCCAAAAACGGGCTGTAGGGCTCTCCGGTCTCCATTGGTCTTTGCAATCAGCGGGCTTGTCGCCTGTTTCGCTGTCACCCTGGCCTTTCATGTTTCTTTGATTTCTTTGAGCTTTTCCTCGACTCCTTCCAATTCGCTCTTGAGCATCTTGCTGTATTCTTCAAGCTTCTCTATCTCTTCCCTCTTGCTCAGGAATTTCCGTCCGCCACAGCCACAGCCGCACATTCTCTGTCCCGATCGCTCATGGGGAATGATATGCATTTCATCTTTGCAGCACATTCTATCTCATACCTCCAGGGCCAGACTATCAATTGGAAAGTATTTAATCTATCAAGTCTGTAGCACAGTAGTAGCTATCTACAAGGAAAGTATCGGTATGGATCAGGAATGCAAACAAATGTGCCTCTGTCCACTCAAAGGCATCATAGACGTCATCAGCAAGAAATGGGCACTTCTTATCATAAATGCCATCGGGAATCACGAAAGATTGAGGTTCAAGGGATTGATGGATGCTCTGTCCGGCATAAGTCCTAAGACACTCTCGGATACCCTTAAGAACCTTGAAGTGGAGGGCTTGATTAAAAGGGAATCCTTCGATGAAATACCACCACGGGTGGAGTATACGCTGACAGTGGATGGAAGCGATCTTCGAGAAGCTATCATACCCCTTCTGAGGTGGACCGATACCAGAAGTGCAAATAGTAATAGGTGCAACGCCTTTTGTGAGCGGAATCCCGACCATATAATCAAGGATGCATATAGATAGGACAAAAAGCAATCGTTTTTAATAAGTGCATAGTTTTGACCCTCGATGAACAAAGGGAAAAACGATCAAAATAGGAAAACTGATAGAAAAGCCCTGCAGCCTCTCTACCTATTTTCTATTTCTAGACTAAGAGATCATTGTGAGTATCTACAGCTTCTCGACCTTGTCAGCCTTGGGGCCTTTCTCGCCCTCAATGACATCGAAGGTAACCTTGTCACCCTCATCGATTGTGACGCCGGGCTTCAAGCCAGTTACATGCACAAAATAATCCTTACCATCGTCGCCTGCTATGAATCCAAAGCTCTTTACTCTGTTGAAAAACTTTACTGTTCCAGTTACCATTTTTTATTCCTCTGATTGGGTTAGCATGCCTACCATGATCTTCAGCTACTTATAGTTTCTGGCCGAAACCTCAAAGGCAATTCGCAGACGCACAGGAACAATCGTATGCTGCCGGATTTTAGGGAAACTCTTTTATAGAAGATCAAATACTGTGAACGTGAGAATTCGCAAAGTATGCAATTACTGGAGGATTATCAGAAATGGCAGGAATGGGCGGATCGCCAATTATCATATTAAAGGACACCCGCAGAGAGTCGGGGAAAGATGCTATCTCGAATAACATCATGGCTGCCCGCGCCGTGGCCAATGCGGTGAGGAGCACCCTGGGCCCCAAAGGCATGGATAAATTATTGGTCGACTCGATCGGGGAGGTTACCATCACCAATGATGGAGTAACAATCCTGAAGGAGATGGATGTGCAGCATCCTGCAGCCAAGATGCTTATCGAAGCCGCCAAGACTCAGGATAAAGAGGTAGGCGACGGAACCACGACTGTGGCGGTCCTGGCCGGCGAGCTGCTCAAGAAGGCCGAGGTGCTCATTGACCAGAAGGTCCACCCGACCATGATCGTTCAGGGGTACAGGATGGCTGCGGAAAAGGCAGTGCAGATTGTGAAATCCATCTCCATCGAAGCCTCAGAAAAGGATCGCGCTCTTCTGGAGAAGATCGCCGAGACTGCCATGACCGGAAAGCTGGCTGAGTCTACAGACAGCAAGATGGCCAGCTATGCAGTTGACCTGGTCCTCAACGCCGTTGAGGACTACGGCGGCAAAAGAAGCTTTGATATGGATCGAGTCAATGTGGAGAAGAAAGTGGGCGAGAGCACTCTCGACTCGCAGATTATCGAGGGCCTGGTAATCGATAAGGAGATCGTCCACCAGAACATGCCCCGAAGGATCGAGAACGCCAGGATTGCCCTGCTATCCACGCCAATTGAATCCAAAGATACCGAGACCAAGGCTGAGCTACAGATAACATCATCCACTCAGTTCCAGCAATTCATGGAGCATGAGAAGATGAGAATAAAGGAGGCTGCCGATAAGGTAATCGCCAGCGGAGCCACAGTGGTCTTCTGCCAGAAGGGCATCGATGACCTGGCCCAGCATTATCTGGCCAATGCCGGAATTCTCGCTCTGCGTCGCGTCATCAAAAAGGATCTGGATAAGCTGGCCAGAGCCACGGGCGCTACCATTGTGACCGGCCTGGATGAGTTAAAGCCCAGCGAGCTGGGCACCGCCGCCCTGGTAGAGGAAAGACGCCTGGGCAGCGGCATCATGACCTTTATCACCGGAACCAAGAATCCATCGGCTACACTGCTTTTGCGCGGCGGCACTCAACAGGTCCTGAACGGTCTGGAGAGAGCCTTGGATGATGCCATTCATGCAGTGGCCGATGTGGTTGAAGACGGCAAGCTGGTGGCGGGCGGAGGAGCCCCGGAGATTGAGCTTGCCCTGCGCCTGAGGGAGTATGCATCCACTCTGAAGGGCCGCGAGCAACTGGCAGTCATCAAGTTCGCTGAGGCCGTGGAGATCGTTCCCAAGACGCTGGCCGAAAATGCGGGCTTTGATGCCATCGACAAGGCCATTGAGCTGAAGAACATGCACGGCAAAAACAAGAACACCGGCCTTAACGCTTATACCGGCGAGATCCAGGATATGCTGGAAATGGGAGTCGTTGAGCCGCTGCGCGTCAAGATCCAGGCGCTAGTATCGGCCACTGATGCCGCCTGCCTCATTCTGCGCATCGATGATGTCCTCGCGTCCACCAAGACACCACCACCGCGCGGCGCAGGAGGAATGCCACCAGGAATGGGAGGTATGGGCGGAATGGGTGGTATGGGAATGCCGCCAGGGATGATGGGTGGAATGGGCGGCATGCCACCTGGGATGTTCTAGGGTGTTATGCCCAATTTCTTCCATAATTTTTAGATGTTATTAGGTTAAGACTATATTACTAATATATCAATAATGCAGCACGTCCGAGCTCTTATTTGATTACACTATCTTTATATAACTTGCGTGAGAGATTTTTCCAGGGGTCGATAGAAATGGAGGGCTACCTGATATAGCTGATATTTCTCGCGTTAGGGATAATTTCAGTGAGCATAATCCAGCTGCAGGAAAGCAGGAATAAGAAGCTTCGAGGAGACCTCAGGCTGCTGCAAAAAGAGCTTCTGCTCCGCCAGGATCTGCTGAGAAAAAAGGAAGGCCACATCGATCAGTTGCAGCACAACTATTCCCAACTGCTAAAAATGAAAGAAAGGGCCCGGAGGGTGCAGGAAGAGCTGAAAAGAATAAAGAGCACGCAGGAGTATGCCTCCGCCCAAAGACTGCAGCACCTGGAGGATTTCATCGCTCGATCTCAAGCAGAGCCTGTCGCTCTCTTTCTGGAAACCACCCCGGCCCGAGGTGGACACAGATTTGAGGACATACTCTGCCGCATGCTGCAAGAAGCCAGATTCGAGATAATAATCATGTCTCCCTGGATAAAAAGACAGACCTGGAATAGAGTCAAAGGGCCATTGCGAAGATTCTGCCGAAATGGAGGAAAGCTGAGCGTATTCATGCGGGCAAGCGACTCGGACTACTCCCTGGGGCTGAGCGATAATCTGCAGGAGGAGATCATAGAGCTGGGCGGAGAGGTAATTGCAGTGGATTGCCTTCATGCCAAGATCTACATGACAGACCGAAGAGAAGCCATAATAACCTCTGCAAACCTGACCAAGGGCGGCATTGAGAACAACTACGAAGGGGGAATATGGTTGAGCAATCCCACTGTGCTGGCGGACATATGCCAGTTCGCAGAAGATATTCGCCGGGCCGGACAGCGGACAGATCCCTTCTATCCGCTGCTAAGCGACCGCAGAGGAACTATGTAGGGCCTTTCCAGAGCGTTCATCAATAGCCTCAATGCCATAATAGCCCCGAATGATATTGGCCTCGCTGACTCGGGCCTTTGGCTGACCCGCCGCATTGATCTTTCCAATTTTTTGGCATGACCAGTTTATTTTTTTAATTCACACTAATAGCAAAAGATTTATTACTATGTACGATGATGTGCCTGATGTGGGCGAACAGTGCAACAGCCTCCTTTACCTATTGCTCTTGCAGCGCTCACTCGCTAAATGGGATGAATGACGTGCCCTGGCCATCTGCCATTGGCCGCCAGATGGAAACGCGGCTTTGGTCGGGGCGCTCCTCTTCTGTTTCCGCTTCAAACTGCATGCAAAGCAGCACCCTTATTGTACCAGGCCTCTGCATATTGCGGATTCAGCCTGATGGCCTCGCCGTATGCCTGGATAGCCTTTTCGTATTCACCCAGTTCATAGAGCGATCAAGACAAGATTCATATCGTCCGGCGACTATGGGAAAGATAAGGTAGTATATCCGGCACTTGAGAGGTTGTTGGTCTCATCGGCCTCGTCCACCTGGTTCAGGTAATCCGCAGTGACCCGGTATTTGTAGCTCTCGCCCGTTGGCACCTGGTGGCTGAAGGATAGGGTCTTTCTATTCTTGATCACCGCGGATGCCATATCGTAGTTCAGGCCTGTCACGCCACCTGTTCCGAGCAGGTTGTATCCCATTGTTGGGTCGCTCGTCCATTCCACCTTCACCTTGAAGGGTCCGGTAGCAGTATTTCTCACCGGGTTTATCACAGTCACGTTGACCAGAACATTATGTCCAGAGGGAACCACGCTGATTCTATTGATCTTTAACTCGCTGATTGCTATATCCGGTTTTATCTTTACTGCATCAGAAGAGGCCGGGGCTTTTGCCGCTTCGACCATTGCCACAGGACTCATTACAATTGCTACTATTACCATCAGGTACATAAGACCAGACAATTTCATGACAATCACCTTATTGTTTCTCATCTGTGCTGCTCATTGCATTTGATTATTGCATTTGATTCCCTGTCCGGCTCCTGTGACTACGGGAACAGCTTTACCCCTGAGTCGCAGCAGGATGACTGGCTCCGGGGCGGGACAGTTGATTTCAGCCAGCATTTTGCTTTGGTGGGATCCTGAATGCCCGGCCGGACATAGGTCCAGGCCATGCACCTCGCATCGCCATCGCATTCCGCCTTGCATAGCCGCCAATCGGGACTATCAATCAAAAGGCTCCTGTAGTCTCCTCCCAATCGATTTGCTCCAGGCTCATGCTCATAATTCGGACAGTTTATCACATAGTTCGTGGCAAGCCTGGTATTCCAGAGATTCCTGTCCAATAGACATCCTTCATCTCCGGAGAAGATGACCGACAGCGCAATGGTGAGGCTGTCATACGCT
This sequence comes from Methanothrix sp., assembly GCA_035403205.1. GTDB lineage: Archaea > Halobacteriota > Methanosarcinia > Methanotrichales > Methanotrichaceae > Methanothrix. The sequence continues at coordinate 11,697 of DAONES010000007.1, forward strand.
TTATAGCGACTGCACAGGTCAATTCTGATTTTGGGAATGATTCCCATTTCAAACGGATAGTTATAGATCTGATTTGATTCGCTGCATTCGCTCGGCTTGCTCAACCGGTCCCGATTATCCCAGGCAGCCTGTACGCATTCATCGAGGTTGTGTCTCGCCCTTCTTCTTGCTTCATTGGGATTGAAGTATCCCACCGTCCCCTGGCCTGAAAAGGATGGATATGTCTGGCCTGAGGCACCGCTGATGGAAGTCACTGAAACCGAGTATGAAGCCGTGCATGAGCGGGTTACATCCTGGCACGCAGCCAATTCAGAAAAAGCCACTGTCCATACTAGCAATAATATCAGCATTCGCATATTCATTTCAATCCACCCTTCCTATTGCCCGTCTCATCCGCCCGTCCTATTCACCCGTCATATCCACCAATGACTGCCGTAAGGACGTAGAACTATACTTTATGATTAATCATTAATCTATTTATCGCTTTGAGACTCTACATTTGGGGCTCTACACATTAGGACTACGCACTTAAGGAGCACAATATCGATCCGCACGCCGATTAGTGACCGATAGCTTCTGCCAATTCAATATTTATGCTTTTTGTAATATCAATACCGAAATGCTTAATAATAATAGCCTAAATGACACAGATATATAAGATATTATAAGACCAGTATGGAATGACAACCTAAAAACGCCTATTGGCAAAAGAGGTGTATTGAGATGAGAATCAACAAATGGTTATTACGATCAGCGCTGGCACTGTGTCTTTCGCTTCTCGCAATCAGCACTGCACTGGCATCGGACAGTGCGGATTCTGATTATCCCAAGAAGATCGTAGATAATGCCGGCAGGGAGATCACCATCCATAGTCCTGTGCAGAGGATAATAGCAAACAATGGAGATGCAGTCGAGGCCATAATCATGCTCGGCGAAGGCGACAAGATTGTGGCCGTATCAGATACAGTAAAACAAAAATCGAGCTATTATTTCCCTATGCTTAAAAAAGTGCCATCGGTGGGAACATTCAACAAGCTTGACTATGAGATGATCGGAGCCATCGCCAAGGGAGGCAATGATACAATTGCTCCGGATATTATCTTCATAGGCTACAGCTACCCAGGAAAAGCCTATGGAATTGAGGCCCATGCCAAGGCGCTTGCTCCGTTCGAAAACATAACCTGCATTGGCCTGGATTTCTTCTATCCAGAAAACATGACAAACGATATGGAAAAGCTGGGAGTCATCCTGAACAAGGAGGCTGAAGCCAGGGAATATATCAACTGGTACAATGAGAAAGCTTCTGACATAAAGGATGCAGTTAAGGATACTTTGATGCCCATGACATATGTGGAATGGACATCAAAGGGCGACGATCTGAGCGGAATGGGGCCAACTTCAGGAGCTGGCCAAATGGTGAAAGCCGTTAACGCCTACAATATATTCAGCGGGCTCACAGACGCATATCCGAAGATCAACTGGGAGTACATCATCTCGAAGAAGCCTGATATCATAATAAAACGGCAGTCAACGGCATCGGATGCCAAAGCATTGGGCTGGGAAGCCCCTCCATCTGCGGAGGCAATCAAGCTTGAGAGTGTCGTCCAGGAGATCATGGGACGATCCGCTGCGAATACCGTGCCCGCAGTGAAGAATGGCAAGGTCTATGTCTTCAATTGGGATTTCATGTCAGGTCCAGACCAGATAGTAGGACTCACTTACCTGGCAAAGGTTATCCATCCGGAAGCAAAGCTTGACCCGGAGTCTGTTTACAGGGAGTATCTGGAAAAGATCGGGCTGGAATATCCCGAAGGAAGGATATTCGTTTACCCTGCTCCAGAGACAAAATGAAAGACCTTGAAAAACCTGAACGGTGGAATAATTAATTCATTCTGCGGGCGATGTCGTCCGCAATCGAAATTTTTTAGATCATCCGGGAGCCCAGATCCCATCATAGCTGCATAAAGCATCACGGGCTATTCATGAAGTCTCGATCCATTTTTTGCTTTTTTTCTGTTCTCCTCTCTTATCTTCTGTGCCATTAAGGCCAGATTCTCTCTGGAGAGGGGATTGGGAACTGCGGTCGATCCGTTCTCAAGAATCGACCGGGCGAGAATCCTGAATCGATCTGCTGCAGGAGAATTGGGGGCATGCTCTATAACGGTCTGGCCGTAAAGCTCGCTCTCCTGGATCATAGGATCGCTTGGTATCATTCCGATAACCTTTGATCCGATTTTGGCAGCGAACTCCTCGACGAGGCCCAGATCATCCAGAGATCCACGAACATTGTAAATGATGCCGCCCAGAGCTGATCCGCCTCTGCCTGCGTAGCGCTGTATCCCCTTACAGATATTATTGGCTGCGTAGATGGCCAGATAATCTGCGGAGGTCACCACGTACACATCATTCGCCAGCCCCTGGCGTAGTGGCATGCCAAAGCCGCCGCAGACGACATCTCCCAGCACATCATAGATGACCACGTCAAGGCCGCTTTTGTAGACGCCCAGACGATTGAGAAGCTCTACTGCAACTTTTATTCCCCGTCCAGCGCAGCCCACGGCAGGCTCCGGCCCCCCTGCTTCAACGCATAGGACTCCATGAAAGCCGGTGAAGACGACCTCGTCCAGGTCTATGCTCTTGCCCCTGCCCATCTCAGTCAGTTCGAGCTTATCTCCACCTTTTTCTCTCATCACATCCAATATCGTGGGAATATCCTGATCTCCTCTCAGATTCCGGGTGCAATCCGCCTTGGGATCGCATCCCATTTGCATGACCTTATTTCCCATCTCTGCCATAGCGGCGGCAATATTAGAGGATACCGTAGATTTTCCAATGCCACCCTTTCCGTAAAAAGCGATCTGCAAAGGCCCTTTCATGCCCATATCTCCTGTTTCATGCCCATATCTCCTGTTTCATGCCCTTATCTCGTCCTTATTCCTATTGAGAATAGAATTGATGATGCTCTCACTGATAGAAGCAATTCCGGAAAATCCGGCGTAAGGCAGATTCGATAGCGATATCTGGTCGAGGATCGGATAGGAGAGCCGCACCAGAGATGCTGAAAGCTCGGACGCGATCCTCTTTTCGAAGCTCGATCCGAAGATTATGCTCACTGCTGCATCTTTCAGCGCCAGGTTCATATCATGGCGATCGGGCTCAACCATCATTTTCCGACATGGCGCATCTGTCGCATTCATCCTATCTGTGGTAGAGTAGTTGCAGGATGATATGGCCAGCAGTTTCACATCCATCCCCAGCTCTTCGCTGAGGAACTCGGCCAGATCAAAAGCCCTGCCGCTCTCACCTATCACCGCTACGGGCGTCGAGTAGATTCCCTGGAAGAACATATGTGCCCTCTCCACGGTCTTCTTTGTCCGCTCCTTCTCCTGCACCAGGATCCGGGGGTCTGCTTGCTTTCCCATCGCTTCGACAATAGTCTCAACGAATTGGATGCTCTTGTTCAGACCATAGGGATAGGGCACAGCGATGTAAGGTATATCGAACTGCTCTTGCATGGCCTTTGCGCACTCCAGGCCGTCTCCGCCAAGCAGCACATTGAGCTCTGCTTGGGGCGCTTTTTGCATCTGTTCAAAGGATGAGCCGCTAAGGACGCAGTTGACGAGCAGACCCTGATCCAGAAGCATTCTTTTCATCTCGGTAATGTCGCCCTGGCTGCAGAAATCGTCTGCTTTGAAGCCCAGGAGGTTAATTCCTTTTTTAGGCTCCCCTTCATTTATCCTCATCTGGCTGACAAGCCGGGAGAGGGCTTCTTCGTAGCCAAGCCATGCCGGTCCCTCAGGTCCGCCCGCGTCCATTGCGATCAGCTTTGCCTCTATCTCGTCCTCCAAGAGCAATTGCAGCCCAGCAACGTCCTCGCCCATGATAGCAGGAGCGCTGCAGTTCAGGACGGCAATCGCCCGGGGGCTGAAGGTCCGGTCGGCAAGGCGAATGGCTGAAGCCAGCCTCTCCTCGCCGCTATATACCTCATCGCTGGATTTCAGGCCGCTGAACAGGATGCGTACGCTGTTCTGCTCCGAACTCAGGGTTTGCAGGAGCAACGCCCCGCAATGACAGCCGTTTCTGCCATGGATAATGGTCATGCTGTCGCTGATGCCGTGAAAAGCCCTGAGGGCTCCTACCATCTTGCAATCATGCAATGGATCATATATTATGCTCATTGAGTGCCACCCCGGCCAGGCCATGGAAATGATGATAAGAGCTCTGACTGAATTTTGTGGAACGTAGATGGTGAAATGACAGGGCAATCTTAGCCCAGTGAGGCGTGAGGTTGCTGATGCCTTCGTCGAACTCCATCAGGTCGAGGAGCGGCGAGCGCACTCTCATCTTTCCCATAGCTTCGCGGAAGACCCGGCATAGCTTCAGAGAAGGCAGAAATCCCACGCTCATCTCCTTCTGGGCGAACTCGTTTAGATCCACGGTTCTGAAACCCACCCGATTGTAGAAGTGAGCGATCTTTGCCGGAGCCACCACCAGGTTGATATTCAGTCTCTTAAAGGCCTCCAGCTCCTCTTTGGGTGTGGGGTTTATCAGAAGCTCAGGATGATAATCATAGATCTCAGCCAGGCTCAAATTAGCTCTCTCTATCTCTTGGATGGCCCTATCCGTCACCCCGTGGGTGAGGGTCTGGGTTCGATAGATGAGCGCCGCCACATCCACACCAATATCTTTTAGCAGATTCAGGCTGAAGCCCACAGGAACTGCCACTTTGATCCCCTGCAGTTCTTTTGATGCTGATTGAAGCTTCGATAAAACCGCAGTCCGGCTCTTTTCGATGACCGACTCGGCTTCTCCCTCCTTGCCCATGATTTGGGCTATCTCCTTCAGTACGCGGGTGCTTCCTGCCAATCCATACGGGCTGATCGTCTCAGGGTCCTTCTTTTGATTATATCTGTGCCATCCGGTGATCTGGCAGTATTCCGTGCCCATCCTCTTTTTCATGAGTTCCGCCCAGGACATTCTATAGCCGATGATGTTCAGATCGGCCCTTGCCAGATCCAGCATGTCTTTGGTGGTGGTATGATCAAAGCAGATCTTGTTGATCTTGATATTCATCTGAGAGAGAAGTCCGGCCATCTCCAGGAGCTTATTGGCGTTTCTTTGGGTGGGAGAGTTGATCAGATTAACGGAGCCCTCGTTTCTTTCCACATCCTCCCGGCAGATCAGCTGGTCGGCGATAGAATTAAGGGAGTCTTGAATTCCCACCGGCCTTGATTTGCCCACGGAGTCGCCCGTAGAATAGACCACATCGCAGCCGACTTTCTCCTTTGCCTTTAAAACGGCCGCTGGTATATCGTCTCCAATCAGGTCTGTGGTGCATGTGGTGATCACCATGATCAATCCAGGCGAATACTTCTCATCGCATTCGACGATCGCCCGACTGAGCTTCTCCTCGGCACCATAGACCACATCCACATTGTTCAGGTTGGTGCACGGACTGTCATAGAAGGTGGATGAAAGGGTGAAGGGGTTGAGCTTTCTTTGAAAGGCACATCCTACCGGCCCGTGAATTAGCGGCAGAGCATCAGTAATCGCATTGGCAACGACCATGGCTCCGGCGATTTTGCCGTGAATTGCGGCCAGATGATGCATGGGAATGGCGCTGTATATGCTCCTCATGGTTTCAAGGATGGGAGCTTCGTCTCTGGTGATTAAATCCAGCTCATCAGGTTGCATTCTGTCAGCCTCGATCTGCGATATTATTACTATTGAATTTGAGTATCATATAATACAATGATATTATGAATTAGCATTAAATATCTTGCGATCATATTTTCTTCATATCAAATTAGTTTAAATTACATTAAAAATGAATTATTTATGAATAAATTTAAAAATGATATTGGTTAATGTTATATATGCTAGAATTAGTATTATCAACAAACACGTAATTTGATCAAATAATAGAAAGCATGAGGAATGTCGATTGAATAAATTCAAACATCTGATAGCGTTGGCATTGATCTCGCTGGGGCTTTTTCTGGCAGTCAGCGTGAGCAGTGTCTGTTCAGAAGAATCGAAGTATCCTTTGACCGTAACTGATTCGGCTGGAAGGGAGGTAACCATTGCCGAACCTGTGCAGAGGATTATCGTCCTTAACACCGATTCGGCAGAGGCCGTTACCGCACTCGACGCATCCGACCTGATTGTGGGACTTGCAGAGGGAATAAAGGATAGCTACGAGTTTCGTGACCTGAAGAACCGCACCTCCGTTGGAACCTGGACAGAAATAGACTATGAAAAGATCGGAGAGATAGTTCATAACGGCAGCCAGAACATGAGTTCCGATGCCCTTGTCTTATGCTTTGTCTATCCCGGAAAGCCAAATGGAGTGGAAGCAGTCTCAAATAACCTTGCCGCCATCGGCGGGATCAATGTCCTCGGCCTTGACTTCTACAAGGAGGAGAACCTGAGCAGAGAGATGATGCTGTTGGGATCAGTTCTTGGAAGAGAAAAGGAAGCAGAGGCTGTCATGGACTGGCATGATAAAAGAGTGGCAGAGGCAGAATCGGCTGTAGCCGGTGTGGACCGCCCCAAGGTCTTTGTGGAGGGAAGCTCAAAGGGTCTGGGCGAGATTACCACATTCGGAAAGCAATCCGGCTCTGCAATGCTCCTGCAGAAAGCGGGCGGCGACAATGTTATGCAGAAAGATGAAGCATACCCCAAGGTGGACTGGGAGTGGGTTGTATCCCAAAATCCGGATGAGATTATCAAGACGGATTACCTCAAGTCATCCGACGGACTTCCGGGATGGAGCCTGTCATCTGCCGAGGATGTCAAAGCATTGGAGGAGAAGAGAAATGATATTATCACTCGTCCCGGAGCCCAGAACATCTCTGCTGTGAAGAATGACCGCGTCTACATCGTATCTGCTCAAACCCTCTTCGGCTTGGACAACGTTGCAGGCCTGCAGAGGTTGGCAAAGCTGCTTCATCCGCAGATAAGCCTCAATCCTGAAGAAGCATACGCGGAGTATCTGCATTTCATGGGACAGGAGGAGCAGAAGAACAGGATATTCGTCTATCCGGAGATCGCCAAAGCTCAGAGTTGATAGATAGAACGCTTGCTATTCAAGCCTATTCTCCTTTTTAACTTTTTTATCTAAAATCGGATTGTCGTCCCTCCGGCGTATCATGATAGACAACGCATAAAATAAAGAATAAAAAATAATTGCTTATCCGCTCAATCTCATTTGGGGTAAGCGAATACGCCGCGGGAATTCAGGTCGTAATCAAAGTCCTGCATATTCAGGTATTGTTGATGCAGCGCCTTTGGATCCAAATCCGGGAAGAGATCCGGATAGAACCATTTGGCCATGTAGGCGATAGTCACCGGGACTGCGGGGCTTGCCCCGAATTCATAGAGCAGCATGTACACCCGGTCGTCTTTGACTGCGGTGATATTGCTCCAGCCGGTTCTGGCCAGGATCTCTTTTCTCTTGGATGCAAATTCCGATGAGTCATCGGTTGCATAGCCGCATGCAATCTCCGATGGCGATGTGAGTCTCACAATAACATCAGGGTTCTGTATCATAACCCACTCAGACTCTACCTCCGGATATGCTCCCTCAAGATCCGAGGCAAGGTTCACTCCCCCCGCCATAGTGCATGCCAGATCTCCGCCTTTGCCCTTGGTGTAGGTCTTGAGGTCTGCATACCCTTCCAGGTAGACCCTTGTTTTTTTATCCGCAGGCAGATTTGAGGTCTTTTCCTGCACGGCATCGGTGATGTTGTAGAAGAACTCCAGGTATCTGTCCGCATAATCCTTCTTGCCGACGATGTATCCCAGCATCTTCATCTCCGCCGGCAGATCGTCTGCTCTGTACAGGTCAAGGGCTACAATGGGAATGCCTGTGCCATTTAGCTTTGGCTCCAGGTACTTGGGGGCAGCAGACTTGTAGCTTATGGCCAGGTCCGGCTGGAGGGTGAGGATCTTCTCAATGTCCGGCTCGCCCCACTTTCCAACACTTGGCATCTTGCTGAAATCCGGCAGGTAGGTGGCGTCATCCAGAGTGTCAACCGAGACGCCTACGACCTTATCGGTGGCGTGCAAGACCCTGATGGCCTCAGCTGCGTCGCCTGTGACGGCCACTATTCTCTTGATGGGCATCTTCAGGGTTACAGTCCTGCCGGCGGCGTCGATGAGGGTCAGGCTCTCTTCATCGCTCTTCATGATCCGCTTTACCTGATCTATGTCCCTATCATCCACCGATCCATCGTAATTGGCATCGGAAAGATTGGTGGCTTCATTGGTCCCTTTGATCACGCCTTCAATGTAATCAATATCCTTCTCGTCTATGGTATCGTCCATGTTGGCATTTCCGAATATGTCCAGCGTGAATGCTGCTGCCGAAGGCAAAATGCATAGCAAAACTCCGGACAAGGCCAAAATCATTAAAGTACATTTATTCATATACTATTCCTCATACCAATACTATATCTAATATGAATTAATGGTTTATTCATAAGGATATTTAAAACTAACTCGATTTGACATGCTCTCTCGCTAAAAAATAAGATGGAAGAGAGCATAGCCCCATCCTCATCTTGACCCGTGACCTCATGCTCAGGATTTGTCAATCCAGGATTCTGGGTAGGCAAAGGCTCTATTTTTCGGATAGGAAATTCCCATGCGCTCGAAATATTCTGCGTAGACCTTGCCGGGATCGACATCCAGTTTTGGATGGAATATCTTGGCCAGCTCCGTCCAACCGGCAACATTCTTTATCCCATTTAACATATCCACCGGCACAAAATATATTCGATCGTTCTCCACCACGGAGATGCCATCTGCACCTGGCCGCGAAGAGATCTCATTCTTTGCTATCTCCAATTGGACCGTATCGATACTCGGCGGTGCGTTCCATCCCGTGAAATCCCGAGATTGCATGCAGATGATTACATCGGGGTTCTTCGATGCCACCCAATCCCACTTCACCTTGGCGACGGATTTAGATTGGCTCCTGGCGATATTGTCCCCGCCTGCTTTAGTGATAATGGCGTTCAGCGGATTGGTCTTTCCCGGGGTTTCCAATGAGTTCAATCCTCCCTTGGAAGACAGTTCTATGTAGACCTTGGTAAATGCCTCTTTATCCAAAGCCTTTGAAAGATTGGATTTTTTTTGCGAATACCAGTTCAGATAGTCGTCTGCATCATTCTCTTTGCCCAGCAGCTTTCCTAATTTGTGCAGCTCCTCCGTCATGATCTCCGCAGTGTAGTGAAATCCCGCTACAGTTATGTTATCCAGAGATGCCAGCTTTCATTCTAGAGAAGCTGCTCCATAGCTCTTATCCGGATAATCATAGCAGACCACAAGGATATCGGGCTTGATGATGCCTCCATCTCTTGCTATTGCAACAATCATATCGATATTCGGATCATCCTCTTTTCCCGCACTCGTTTTCTTCTTCAAGCTCGGAAACATTTTGCTATTTTTCTGGATGCTATCGACAACGCCAACCACTTTATCTTCAGCACCCAACGCCGTGACAGCTTCTGCCGCTCCCGGGCATAGGACGATAATTCGCTCAATGGGCATTGTGACGGTAACCTCTCTGCCGGCGCTGTCTATAATGGTTCGAGGATAATCGCTTTGATTCAGGATGCTCATGTTGCCTATGCTGCTTTGGTTCAATCCGGTCAGCTCTACATCAGCACCAATCGCCAGCATCGAGCATGCTATCGATACCAGGAGAGATAATAATATAAAAAAGGTAGAAGACCTCATTGGGAACACCTACACAGGCGGATATACAAAAACACCATGCTTGCTTGCATCAAAATCCTCACCCAGGTAGTTCGATAAAAGCTCCTCTATCGCCTTCTGGGGGTCTAGGTCCCTGAACAGGTCGAGCTGTATGATCTTCGCCGCATATACCTCTCCGATTGGACCCTGAATTCCTAACGGAAGTGCCATGTACAATACATAAACTCTGCCGTTTTTAACTGCATTGGTTTCCGCAAGCTCTGGCCGCTGCATAACGCTATCTTTCAGAGCCTTTGCCTGGGCCGGATCATCAATCACGTATCCTGTCTCCGGTCCTTTTGAACTGGCATATCTGATAATGACATCCGGAAGCTGCTCTTCCAGCTTGGCTGGATAGTAATGCCAGCAGGTTATCAGATCCGGACTCAGATTCAGGATCGCCTCATAATCCGGGCTGGAAGCACTTCCCGGAGCAGGCTTCTGGATAAGGATTGGGAAAAATACTTTGCGAAAATCTATGTCCTTCAGGTAATTGGGAACGCCGACGATTTTATCTTCATCCCCCATCATGGATATTATCTCCGTATCATAGCCTCCAAAGACGATGATTCTTTTTACCGGCCTGTAAATCGTAACTGTGCGGTTTGTACAATCTACGATCGTCCGGGGATAGTTTTCCTTGATATGCTTGATCTCCTCGAATTGATCGGAGGTGATCTTTCCTTCTTTGAATTGGCTCTCCGCATTCGATAACTCATCCTGAGATATGATCTTATCTCCGTCCAGATCTCCTGGCACTGCCCCATGAACGAAGGCTATTGCTGCCAGGAGCATTAGAACGACCAGATTTATTCTTAAGCTACTAATCATAATTTCACATTAATTAGTCTTTTTTAATCATACATATAGTAATATAAATATTAACTAGTGCTCTGCAAATCATATATTTATAGTCATTCGTCCGATGATTTCGTCTAGATTTGCCCTTTAAAAGATGTTCATTGAAAAAAGAGATAATTATCTAATTAGTTTGATCGCTATACTCTCCCTGGTTTTGGCGAAAGCCGTATCCCGTAAAGCTCCTCGGTGTAGTCCTCGTAAGTCTGGTTGAAATTTATATCGGCAAACGATTCCGGATAGGCTTTCATGGCATAATCCAGCACAAGAAGCTCAATCTCCGGGGACCAGGATGTGATGTAGTAGTCCTTGTAGACCTTCTTCTCTTTGACTGCTCTGAGGCCCTGCCACTTGTCGTTTCCGTAGATCTGGTCGGGCGAGCCGCTCCAATACCAGATATTAATGATATCAGGATCCCAATTGACGATTGTCTCAATATCCACCTCTGATCCGGAATTAGCAATCTTCCCTTCGGCGAGATCGGTGATTCCTGCGATCTGCCATTTCTCACCCATAGTCCGCACCTTTGCGGGATCTACGGAGTTCATCGATATGCCTTTGACCCTCTTTTCCTCCGGTATGGCTGAGACCCTGTCTCTCACCAGGTCCTCAATTTTATTCATGGATGAGATGATCACTCTCGCTCTATCCACCTTGTTGAACAAATAGCCGAACTGCAAAAGCTCCTCCCGGAAGGAGTCAATATTTTTGTTGTTTTTGGTAGTATTTATTTCGAATACGGTGATACCCAATTTTTTGAGGTCTTCGATCTCTGCAGGGTATTGATCCCATACGATCATGACATCCGGTTTGATGGCTGCCAGAGCCTCCCGATCGAAGCTTCCCGTCTTTCCGTAATCAGGAAGCTTTTTTATCTCGGGGTAGATCTTGGTCAGGACATCATCGGTGAGCATATAGCTGGGCACGCCTACAACCTTAGAAAACTCACCCAGGGCAATGATGAATTCCGGCATATGAGCTACTGCTAGCTTCTCAATGGGCAGATCAAAGCTGACGACGCTGTCGGAACCATCTATCAGCATGAGCTTATTCTCTGTGCCATTGATGATCTGCTTGATATATTCCACATCGCTGGCATCAATTGAGCCGTCGTAGTTGGCATCGCATAGATCGTTCCTGGAAATCGTTGCATTAATGACTCCTTCTACGTAAGCGACGTCCAGCTCGTCGATGATATCATCCTCATTGGCGTTTCCCAGGATATGCAGAGTCTGGCTATTAGAAAACAGATTGTTTCCGCTATTGTCATTATCCGCTGCACTTCCTGTGAGCGCAGACATCGTCAGGAATGCCAGCAAAACTCCCGTAAACTTCCATGAACCATTCATTCGAATCTCACCTCTTTGTTTTTATGCATGAATGCATCGTGCTTTTCCGCATTGTGCTCTTTCAAGGAATCACAGCTGATCAAAATACATCACTCCAGAGGTGGATAGACATAAGTGCCCCTATAGGAAATTCCCTGCCAATCCTCGAAGTACTCTTCCAGTATCTTTTGAGGCTTAAGGTCTTCAAATAGATCCGGGTAGAAGTACTTGGCCAGGTAGGCCATGCCTGCCACTTCTATAGGTCCGCGGTTCAGGTCCGTACAGATGATGAAGACCTTTCCGTCCTTACCTGCGTTTGTCGTTTTGATGGCCGAGTCATTTAGAAGTGTATCTCTCACATTCTTCATGTACCCGATAGCGGATTCATTTGCACTGTATCCTGCCTTTGCCTCGCTGGCACTCAGGCTTCCAATGATCACATCGGGATTTGCAGATATTATCCACTCTGAGTCCACATCTGCTGTGCCTGAGCTGCTGTTAAGATCGTAGGCAATATTTATGGCTCCGGCGCCATCCAATGTAGACTGAATTCCGCTGTCACCGGTTCTTGCCTTTAGGACCGGATAGTATGTATCTGGAAAGCCATAAAACATCACTTTTAGCTTCTTATCTTCAGAAAGAGCTGCGGTCTTCTCCTGGATTTCATTTCTGTAACTCTTGCACCAATCAATCAATTTTTTTGCATTTTCTTTTTTCTTGAACAGCTCTCCGAGGATTTGAATATCGCTGTACAGGGTCTCGTGATCGTGACAGTCAATGCAGATCACAGGAACCTTTATCGTCTCGAACTTTTCAAAGGATTCGTCCTTATTTGGTTTTTTATATAATATTACTAAATCAGGTTTGAGTTTGGCAATCTGCTCATAGTCAGGGCTTCCATATGTTATGCTGGCTTTGTCTTGAAGCTCCGGCCAGTATAATGGATCTTTGAGAGCATAAGATGTAACCCCTATAAGAACCGTCTTGAGATCTGTTCCAATGGCCCGCATTATCTCCATAGAGCCGCTGTTTATGGCGATGGCTCTCTTAATGGGCACATTCAGTGTGACGTTTCTTCCCTGGGCATCAACAATAGTCAGCTCATTCTCTTCTCCTTTTATGATCTCTCCAATCCGATTCACGTCGGAAGAATCTATCTTGCCGTCTTGGTTGGCATCGGCAAGCTCTGTAGGTTTGCTGTTTCCGTTGATTATCTCCTGAACATAGGTGATGTCCGCATCATCGATATTTTCGTCCATATTGGCGTTGCCGAAGATCTCCAGAACAGAATCTGTTGCAGAAATTCCCGGAACGGCCCCTAGAAATGCAAACGACGCCATACACAATAAAATAAGATATGGGACTCTCATTTATTTCACCTCCAGCAATGGATATCCATATACGCCCTTGAAATCCTCACCCAGAAACTTCTCTAGCCACTCATTGTGAATTGCTACGGGGTCCATATCCTCAAAGAGCTCGGGATGCAGCCATTTAGCGACATATGTATTGAATACTGAGGGATGCAATGATGCGGCGTCACTCGATAGAATATAAACCCTTGAATTCTTGACTGCATCGATGTTCTCCCAACCAGGTCGGTTCATTATGTCCTTGACCTTTGCAGCCATCTGAGAATCATTGACCGCATCGTATCCGCTCTGGGGGATATATGTAAGAAATGTCATCTTGATAATAACTTGCGGGTTTTTCTTTAGAACCTCCTCAGGATCTATCTCCTTTGTATCATTTATCTCTTTGAAGATGTTGATGCCGCCACATGGCTCGATGGCCCGGCTGACACTGTTGCCTGAACCTGTTTGCAGATCTTTGTAACTCTCGCCGAATACGCGCGGCTTTTCTTCGTCCTTCAGATCCTTTACCCTATCTTTTATGAAATCTATATGCTCTTGCTCGAAATCGATGAGCTCTTCGACCCGCTCTCTCTTGTTCAGCATCCATCCGAGCTTTCTGGTTTCGTTTTTATAGGTTTCAGGGACATGAAAATTCAGTTGAACCAAGGGGATGCCAGCTTCCTGCAGAATTTTTCTCTCCTTTGAATAATCGTAAATCGCATAGGCAAGGACGATATCCGGCTTGAGCGTCAGAATCTTTTCCATATCCCACTCGGTAGTCTTTCCTACTTCCGGAGTGTCGTTGACAAATGCCCTCAACTCCCCCCTCTTCTTTACATCGCTGACAATAGCTACGATCTTATCTTCTTCTCCAAGGGCGCAGAGCATTTCGGGACCGTAAGTGCCAGTCAATGCGGCTATGCTCTTTATCGGCAAGGAGACAGTAACTGGCTCTCTGGTTGCAGATGGAGATGAATGCGGAGTAATGGTCTGCATTATAGTGAGATTCTTTTCCTCCCCAGCAATGATCTGCCGGATATTCTCTATGTCTTTTTCATCAACCGTTCCGTCGTAGTTGGCATCAGCAAACTCTGTAGGCTCATTTGTGCCGTTAATAATTCCTTGAACGTAAGTTTCATCATCGGCGTTTATTGTATCATCCATATTGGCATTGCCGAAGATCTCCAATGTATCTTCCGCTGCAAATACGGACATAATTGCCAGCGTTGCGAATGCCGCCAGAAAAAGCGGCAAATAATATCTTAACTTTCTCATCAATCACTCCTCCAGCGGTGGATAGACGAAAACTCCGTGCTTGCTCAGGTCGTAGTCCAGCCTCTGGTATTTTGTCAGATACTCCTGATGTATGGCCTGCGGATCCAGGTCTGAGAAGAGATCGGGATATAAAAACTTAGCAAGATACGCAACTCCGATGAAGAAGGTTGGTTTTGCGGCATTGCTGTCCGAGAGCATAAATACTCTATCATCCTGAACAGCCTTGATGTTATGCCACCCAGTGCGATTCAGGATGGTCTCCCTCAGAGCCCTGGCATCTGTCGAGTTTTCCTTCTCGTATCCCATATACTTATTTCCGTGATTTGCGGTCTTTACTATTACCTCCGGATTCTCCTGGATTACCCATTCCGGATCTACCGTAGGGGATGATCCTGCAAGTCCCAGGGCGATATTGTCCCCGCCCGCCAGTGTGCACATGTCATTAAGGCCAGAACCATTACTGGCGGCAGTGAAATCCTTGTTTTGCTCCAGATAAACCCGAGCATGTTTCTCTTCCGGAATCTGGCTTACTTTCTCTTTTATCGTATCCAGGTACGACTCATAAAAGTCGATGAACTCATAGGCCCTTTGCGGATTTCCCATGAGGTATCCCAGCTGCGCCATCTCTTGAGAGATGTTGTACGGCTGATACAGGTTGAGGCCAATGACTGTAACATGAGGCTCGAGGCTCTTGGCGTATTCGAGAGAGCTTGAGACGGCTCCATTCCATCCATAGGCAATGGCTACCTCCGGTTGCAGGGAGAGAATCTTTTCAAAGTCGCAATCCGATCCGGACTTGACCACGGGCAGCTTGGATAGATCTGGGAAAAACTCTGTCTTATCCGCAACATACTGCTCGACCCCGATTATTTTTTCTTCCTCACCCAGGATCTTAATGCATTCGGCTGAGTGCTGATTCAGGGATACCAGGGTGTTTATGGGGTATTTAACTGTTATAGTACTATTGGCAGAATCGATGATTGTCAGGTTTTCTTCCGTTCCATTGACGATCTTTTCTGCCAAGGCGGCATCATTTTCGTTTATCATGCCGTCGAGGTTGGTGTCTGAAAACATCGTAGGATGCTGCGTTCCTGAAACGATTCCTCTAATGTATTCAGCATCCTTTTCGTCAATAACGTTATCCATATTCGCATTTCCATAAATTTTGAGCGTGAAGCTCCCGGCAAATGCTGGTAAAATAAATGCAGAAGCACATAAAATTACAGCAAGCCATACGAGTTCTTTTTTAACCATCAATTTCCCTCCTGCTATACAATTTAATATTACAAATTAGTTCAATTATCAGATTAATTGCGATATAGATATGATCATCGTGCTATTAATAGCTTTTGACAATCACGCTAAAAAGAGAAGAAATAGCACCGGACGAATTATCCCGGCGAAAGACGAACTCATTCATCTTTTCTAGATGGATAAACGAAGATTCTGTCCTCCGGGAAGTCTATTCCCAGGAACTGAAGATACTCGCGGTAGACCTCTTCAGGATGAAGGTCAGCGTCTGGATGGATGAGCTTGGCAAGATAGGTCTGACCCACTACGCTGTCCATGCCGAACATCATGTCCCAGTAGATCACAGACACATTATTGCCTGCAATTGCCGGCATCTTCTCTCCACCAGTCCGGTTCATGATCTCGTTTCTAATCTCTTTTAGAGTTGAGTTGTCCTGTGCCCACTGCTCGTCCCATCCAATTTTGTCCGAGGACTGAATTCGGATAATCACAGATGGACAAAATAACAGCCAGGCTGCTACACAGAACCTTGGACATTCAATAATCCCTCCTTGATTGATGCAATTGATGTTATTATCATGATTTCATTCGTTGTTTATTAATAAACATTTTGCTTTAGTATTACTTAGTAAGATTAATTTGCTTGATAATAATTTTAAATATAAAATCAAAAGCATGCCCCATAATGCATTATAAATTCGATATTCATATGAGGCATACCCTAATACCCAGATTATGGCCCTGTCTTGAGCATTGTAAACCGGTCTATGCCCCGATCACCTTGGCCATCTTCTCCTTCCAGGCCGCAACCTCATCTGCGGTGATCACATCGATCGCGCCGCCCTGAAACTCGCCCTCGACGTCGCCCATGCGCTCTTCCATCCATCCTTCGATCTCAAGATATGTGGACTTCAGAGCATCCAGAACCTCGGGATCTGCCTTCCACAGTCCCCTCTGCTCGGCCTCGATCAGCCTTCTGGCCATCTCCTCCATGGCCCAGGGATTGTTCTCCTCGAAGAACTTGCGGTTCTCCTCGTCCATGATGAAGGTCTTGGTGATATCGTCGAAGATCCAGTCGTCAACCTCCTGGGTTGTCGCCTCCCAGCCGTAGACTCTTCCCACGCGCTTGGAGATGTCTCCCGCCCCCTTGTAGCCGTGCTGCTTCATCCCCTCGATCCATTTGGGGTTGAGCAGCTTTGTCCTGACGACACGCCTGACCTCATCAGCCAGATCCCGCACCTCGACGTGCTCCGGCTCTCGGGTGTCTCCGTAGTAGGCCTTGACATCCTTTCCGGACAGGTGCCTGGCAGCGGCAGTCATGCCGCCGTGCGTGCCGAAGTAGCAGCAGCATCCGAAGAGATCGTACTCATCGCTGACCACCTTGTTGTAGGTGACATCCACGCTCTTGAGGGTGTTTACGAAATGCTGGTGCGACTCCTTCCCGGCCACCCCCTTTCCATAGGCATAGCCGTTCCAGTAGACAAAGATGTCAGAGAGGTCCTTCTCTTCCTTCCAGGCGCTGGCGTAGACGGCCAGATTGGTTCCTGATTGATAGGTTCCCGGCTTGCTGGCGAAGATTCTCAGCGTTGCCTCTCTCCAGTCCTTGGCAGTGCCGCTCTCAAGGTTGGCCAGGGTGTGCTTTCGAACGAAGTTCATCTCCAGCGGCTCGTCCAGCGCTGCCACCGCCTGCACTGCTTCATCGATTGTGTCGATGCAATTGGGGAAGTTGTCTCTGGTGATGCCCGAAACCCTGATGGTCAGATCGATCCTGGGCCGGCCCAGCTCCTCAAGCGGGAGCACCTTGAAGCCCTTCAGCCTTCCGTTGGAGAGCCACACCGGCTCAGTGCCAAGCAGGAAGAGCATCTGCGACATGTCCTCTCCATCGGCCCACATGATATCATTGCACATCCAGAAGAATGCGATGTTCTCTGGATAGCGGCCCTCTTCCTTCTGGTGCTTGGCGATTACGGACCTTCCCAGCTTCTGTCCAACCTTCCAGGAGGTCTTCGTGGGAACGCGGTAGGGGTCTAAAGAGTAGAAGTTTCTTCCTGTGGGCAGGACATCATCTCTGCCGCGGGTGATCAGGCCGCTGGGTCCGGCCTCGACATAACCTCCGTCCATGCCGTTAAACAGCGCCTCAATCTCCTTCGAGTCCTCCATCCGGCTCTTTAGATCCAGGACCTTTTCAGAGATGGCCAAGAGCTGGCTCTCATATCCAGCGGTGGAAAAGCCCAGAACCTCGTCAGGCTTCGCTCCATCTCCCTGCAGGTACATCTCTATGAGCTTCTTGGAAAGGCCGTCGATATTCTCCAGCAGCTCTCCATGCGACTTGCCGTATCGCTCGTTCACCGCTCCCTGGTCAGCCAGAAGCTCTTCCATAGAGAGGCCCATCATGGCTGCAATGGTACTGCGCAGCGGCACCCCGCTTCCCTCAAAGCGCATTATCGAGTTGATGAACTCGACGCGCTTTTCACCCTCCGGAAGCCGGCCGAAGATGTGCATGCCGGAATCAATCTGGGTGTTTCTGACCCGGCTGAGCTGATTGTGCGCCCGTGTCACAATCTCCTCGACCGGCATGTCGTCAGCCAGCTTCATGCCCTTGTCTAGGTTTGCAGCCTTGATGGCATCGATGAGCAGGTGCCTCAGCTCATGAGATCGGGCGTGATCGAACTTAGCAGTCTCATATTCACCAAGCAGCCGGTCGACCTCCAGAAGATCATCGTAAAGCCCTGACTGGGTCATCACGGTCTGCATGTGGTCTACGAGAGTCGCATAGCTGCGCCGCTTGGCTATTGTTCCCTCGGGCGGATTGTCGGCATTGTAGATGTAAAGATGGGGAACAGTGCCGATGCAGATATCCGGATAGCAGTTCCTGGACAGACCCACTCCTTTGCCCGGCAAAAACTCCAGGTTTCCGTGCGTGCCCACGTGGATGAGCACGTCCGCGCCGAAGATCTCCTCAAGATAGCGGTAGGTGGCCATGTACTGGTGGGTGGGCGGGACATCAGGGTCGTGCAGTATCTTGCATACCTGACCGTCGCAGCGCGCTCCGGCGCAGCCGCGTTTAGGCTGAACGCAGACGACAGCATTTCCGTATTGCACTCCAGTGATCACAATCTTGCCCTGGTAGAGCATGGCGGCAGGAATGTCGTTCTTCAGCTCTCCCGGGGGATTGCCCCAGGCTTCGCATACCCGGTCCTTCACCCCAGGGGTAAGCGTGTTGAACCATTTTTCATACTCCTCTTTGGTCTGATAAGCCAGGACGCCTCCCTTCGCCACAATCTCCTCGATAGGAGTCCAGCGAAACTCAGAGATGGCCTTTCGGTCCATGATAGTGGTGATCAGCTCCTTTCCGGTAGCTGGGACATCTTCCAGAGAGTAGCCTGCTGCGGCCATCCTATTCATAATGAGTGCCACGCTCTCTATCGTATCCAGGTGCGCGCCGCCTCCCACTGCTGCTTCTACTGAGACGCAAGGATTGTTGTGGAAGATAAAAGCGACTTTCCTATCGATTGCAGGCTTTCTCGCCAGGTCGATCCATTTCTTAACTCTTTTGGAAAGCTTCGCGCAGCGCTCAATGATGGGCGTCCTCTCCTCATAATCACCTTTCCGGGAGCCAGCGCTGATGATGATTGGCTCGATCATTCCCTCAAACTCCGGCATGGCCACTCCCCAGCCAATGTCATTGGACAGACCGATGCCGTTTTCCCACTCCTCCAGGGTCATGTGATTGGAAAGGACCGGCTCAAATACAGGAACGTTCAGCGTTTTCAGAAGGGCGATGCCGGTCTTATTTCCTTTAGCCTCGCCCATATTGCTTCTGTCCTGTCCCAGGAAGAAGGGAGATGTCTTTACCATGGCATCGATTCGAGGCCTGTATTCTAGCGGCTTGTCTCCTGCCGGCTTGCATCCTGTCAAGAAGTAATCTGAGACCACCTCAGCCATGCTCCTGGTGCCGAGGTCAGCGTCCTTTACAGAATATGAAAATACCGAAATGACATTGCACCCTTCTCTCTCCAGGGCCCGGATCAGCTCATCCTCCACAGCTAGATTTCTGTTCACCCAGTAGAACCGGGAGAAGAGCAATCCCACCGTTGGGCTGTCATCGGGCTCGTACCACTTGAGATAGTCCTCGATATTGTCAAAATGACCCGGAGCATCCGGATGGTATGCCCCTTCCCAGGGCATGGGGGTGGGCGGCCTGGCAGCAACATCCATAGAAAGCAGCTCCCTGCAGAGATAGAGGAGCATGTTTCTGACGTTATCCTCCCCTCCGTAAGTCAGGTAGGCATTGGCAGTTACCACAACCCTAGCCGGAGCCGAGGAGTTCTGCCAGTATGATTGGTCATAGCCAAGGCATACGGCAGGAGTGTGCTTCTTTATCTCACTCATCCTGGGCTCTATCTCATCCCAGAGGGCCTCGCTGCCCCGATGGATGAAGATGAGGTCCGATCGCTCCATGGCCAATATTGCATCATCTATCATCTCGGGCTGATCATTCAGCCGTTGGGTGGAAAACAGCCTCAGGTCAAATCCAAGGCTATTGCAGGCCCTGGAGATTATCTGCAAATATGAATTGCCTACAAGGCAGGTGAGGATCATGATTGCTCCTTCTCGATTGACCGTTTCTGGCCGCTGGGCTGCGGCTCAAAATTCGTATTATGCATTCTCAATACAATCATATTTTGTCACTAAATTGGAAGAATTATATGTCTATAGTATTAAATATTTCGATTATGATGCCAAATGGAATAATATCTTAACAAAAAAATTTAGGTCGATCAGGATCTCTGTGATTGATCCGGATTGCTGGAAGCCGCACTCACTGCGGCTTCACCAGAACTGCTTCTTCCGGCGCATGAACAGGTAGACGAAGAATGGCACGCCCAGGAAGGAAGTCATTATTCCCACCGGCAGAATCACAGGCGCCATTATGGTCCTCGCCACTGTGTCAGCAGCCAGCAGCAGGAGTCCTCCCACAAGTGCAGAGGCCGGAAGCAGGAACCTGTGGTCCCCCCCAATCACCATGCGGGTGATATGCGGAGCGACAAGGCCGATGAATCCGATGGTTCCAGTAAAGCAGATCACGCTCGCCGTGATGAGCGCGACCAGCACCATGCAGATCACGCGGGTCTTCTCCACATCAACTCCCAGGCTCTTGGCAGTCTCGTCGCCCGCCCCGAGGGCGTTGATATCCCACGATTTGAGGAGCAGGTAAGGAAAACAGGCTACAATGACTGCACTTACCATCCAGACCTTATCCCAGGAAGACCTTCCGAGGGAACCCATCATCCAGAAGACCACCTCCTGCACCTGCTCTGCATGCCCGATATACTGCAAGAAGGAGGTCATGGCCGAGAAGAGGTACATGATGGCTATACCTGCCAGGATCATGGTCTCAGGTGTGATTCCCTTGTACTTTGCCAGGCCGTAGATGC